>DASZBP010000388.1:0-11869 GCA_035943915.1 Gaiellaceae bacterium
GATCCCGACGCGCTCGGCGAGCGCGTCGAGTTCCTGCACCTCGCCGACCTGGTCGGCGGCGACGACCAGTTCGGCGCCATCTCGGAGGAGATCCTGCGCCGGGGATTCGAGGCGAAGCCCGCCGTCATCGTCGTCGACAGCAGCAAGGCGCTGCACGACGTCGTCGAACCGGAGGCTTTCCGCCGCGCGCTCTACGACCTGGCGAGCAAGATCGCCTACAGCAACGCCGTCCTGATCCTCGTCGGCGAGTACTCCGCGCAGGAGACGCGCACCGAGCCGGAGTTCGCGGTCGCGGACGGCATTCTCCAGCTCGAGAACGAGTCTCGCGGCCCCGTCGACCGCCGCTGGCTGCGCGTGCTGAAGATGCGCGGCGCCGAGGTGGCGCCCGGCCAGCACAGCTTCCAGGTCTGCGCGGAGGGCGTACAGGTCTTCCCGCGGCTGGAGACGACGCTGCCGAAGATCGTCCCGACGCTGACCAGCCGCGCCGCGTTCGGGCTCCCGCGCCTCGACGAGGCGATCGGCGGTGGGATCCCCCGCGGTGACGCAACACTGCTCGTCGGCCCGTCGGGCGTCGGCAAGACGCTGCTGGCCCTGCGCTTCATCGCCGCCGGCATCGAGCAGGGCGAGCGCTGCCTCCACATCTCCTTTCAGGAGTCCGAGGCGCAGGTCAAGGAGAAGGCCGCAGCCGCCGGCTGGAACTGGAAGGAGGTCGGAGAGGACCAGCTTGTCGTCCGCCACATCCCGCCGGTCGAGCTCAACCTCGACGAGGTCGGCGCGCTGGTCCGGCGCGAGCTCGACCGCGGCGAGGTCAAGCGGGTGGTGGTCGACAGCCTCGCGGAGCTGGCGTTCGCGGCGCGCGAGACCGAGCGCCTCCCTGGCTACGTCTGGGCCCTGGGCGGCTATGTCCGTGCGGCCGGCGGGACGACGATCTTCACGAACGAGATGGCGGCGCTGGGCCAGAGCGCGAACCTCGATGCGCTCTCGTTCATCTTCAACAACGTCTACTTCCTGCGCTACGTCGAGAGCAACTCCGAGCTCCACCGCGCACTCAACGTGCTCAAGATGCGCGAGAGCGCGCATGAGAAGGGCGCCCTGTCGTACACGATCGACGAGAACGGCCTCACGTTCGGCGGCAAGATCGAGGGGCTCTCGGGCCTCCTCGGCTGGAGCGCCCTGCGCGGCGGCGACCCTTCAGACCAGGGTTCATAGCTCGCCGCGGGCCACAGGCGCGAACGGCGTACACTGTCGAGATGACGGGGCTCCTTCATGGATAACTGGTCTATCGTCAAGTCGAGCGCAGTTCCCCCGCGCTCGGTGAGCGTCGACTCGGCGTATTGCGTGAAGGTCGCGCGCGGCGAGACGACGCGCGACGTGGTCGTCGAGTTCACCGCGCCGTCCTCCCTGACCTCGATCGGCTATGCCGAGGAGATCACCCGGCCGTACCTGTCGGGCTCCGAGCCCCCACAGCACCTCGTCGTCGATGTCAGCGGCGCGGTGAAGGTGATGCTCGGCCCGCTCGAGGGGATGCAGGAAGAGCCAGCCGGGCCGTTGCAGCGCGAAACCGGGCGCGCGCGCCCACGCCGTCGCAGCTGATCCAGCCTTGACCGAACTCACCGCAGCCGAAAGCGCGCGCTCGTGGCGCGGCGAGCTCGACCGCTACGCCAGGCCGATCGTTGCGCGGAGCATGCTCGACCTTGCGACGTCGGTCGTTCCGTACCTGATCCTGCTCGTCGCAATGTACTTCGCGCTCCGCGTGTCCGTGTTCCTGACGTTCGCGCTGGCGCTGCCGGCGGCGGGTTTCCTGATCCGCGCGTTCATCGTCTTCCACGACTGCACGCACGGCTCGTTCATGCGCTCTCGCCGCGCGAACCAGATCGTCGGTGTCGCGACCGGGCTGCTCGTCTGGATGCCGTTCCGCGGCTGGCAGCACGAGCATGCGGTGCATCACGCAACCGCGGGCAACCTCGACCGGCGCGGCACGGGCGACATCAAGACACTCACCGTGACGGAGTACCTCGCGCTCCCGCCGTTGCGCCGGATCGGCTACCGCCTGTTCCGCAACCCGATCGTGATGTTCGGTGCCGGCTGGCTGCTCGTCCTGGTGCTGAAGCCGCGCTTCGTGCCGCGGGGATCGAAGTCGAGCGTTCGCAACAGCATCCTCGGCACGAATGTGGCCGTCGCGCTGATCGTCACTGCGCTGTGCCTCACCGTCGGCTGGCGCGACTACGTCCTCGTGCAGCTTCCGGTCTTCGTCATCGCCGGCGCCCTCGGCATCTGGCTCTTCTATGTGCAGCACCAGTTCGAGGACACGTACTGGGAAGGACACGCGAACTGGCGCTACGACTACGCCGCGCTCGAGGGCAGCTCGTATCTGGCGATGCCGCGATGGCTGCAGTTCTTCACCGGCAACATCGGCTTTCACCACGTCCACCATCTCAGCGTCAACATCCCGAACTACAACCTGCAGGCGGCACATGAGCTGTCCGACCGCCTGCAGTCGGTGCCGCAGTTGACGCTGCTCGACGGGTTGCGCGCAACGCGCCTGAAGCTCTGGGACGAGCGTCGCGGCAGGCTCGTGACGTTTCGCGAAGCACGCGGATCCGCGTGACACTTCCGGAGCGGCGCCGCGTCGTCGTGACGGGGCTCGGCCTGGTGTCTCCTCTCGGCAACTCCGTCGAGGCGTCGTGGTCGGCGCTGGTTGCCGGCCGCTCGGGCATCGGGCCCATCTCGCAGTTCGACGCGTCGGAGTATCCCGTGCGCATCGCCGGAGAGGTGCGCGACCTCGAGGTGCGTGACTACATCGACGCGAAAGCAGCGCGCCGGATGGACCGCTGCTCGCACCTCGTGCTGGCGGCGGCGCGGCAGGCGGAGGCGGACGCCGCGCTGGACGCGGCGGCGATCGGCGAGCGCGCGGGAGTCGCGATCGGCAGCGCGCTCGGCGGCGTCGCGTCGTTCGAGCAGGCGGTGACGCAGGTGAACAGCCGTGGGCCTACTCGCGTCAACCCGTTTTCGATCGTGCAGACGCTTCCGAACCTTCCCGCCGGCTGGGTGTCGATCGAGCTCGGCACGCGCGGGCCGCTCCTCGCGCAGAGCACCGCGTGCGCCGCATCGAACATGGCGCTTGGCGACGGCCTCGACGCGATCCGGCTCGGCCGCGCGGACGTGATGTTCTGCGGCGGGACGGAAGCGCCCGTCACCGCCACCGCCGTCGCGGCGTTCGCGGCGATGCGCGCGCTGTCGACGCGGAACGACGACCCGGCAGCGGCGTCACGTCCGTTCGAGCGCGACCGCGACGGGTTCGTGATGGCCGAAGGCGCAGCCGTGCTCGTCCTCGAGGAGCGGGAGCATGCTCGCGCGCGCGGCGCGCGGATCTACGCAGAGCTCGCCGGCTATGGGCTCTCCTCGGATGCGCACCACGTTTCCGATCCGGACCCGGTCGGCCACAACCCCGCGCGCGCAGTCGCGATGGCGCTGGCGGATGCCGGCGTCACCGCGGGCGAGGTCGGCTACGTCAACGCTCACGGCACGTCCACTCCGGCGGGCGACCGTGGCGAGACACGCGTGCTGAAGCTCGCGCTCGGCGAATCGGCGCCGCCCGTGTCGTCCACCAAGGGGGCCACCGGCCACACGCTCGGCGCATCCGGCGCGGTCGAGGCGATCTTCACGATCCTCGCGCTGCAGCGCGGCGTCCTGCCGCCGACGATCAACTACGAGCACCCGGACCCCGAGTGCGACCTCGACTACATCCCCAACGCAGCTCGCGAGCTGCAGGTCGATGTCGCGGTCTCGAACTCGTTCGGCTTCGGTGGCCATAACACCACCGTCGCGCTGCGCCGCGTCTGAGGCGACTCAGTGGCCGTTGGCCGAGAAGTGCATGTAGTCCTTGGTGTCGCCCGACCACGCGCCGCCCCAGCCCCAGCCGATCGACGCGAACGCCGCGACGATCCTCGGCGTCACCATCCCGCGCCGCACGTTCGAGCGCTGCAGGTACGAGAGCGCGGTCTTGTCGCGTGTCATGCCGCAGCCGACATAGGGGTTCTCGACGGGGTTCAGGTCGATCGCCTCGCCGTACGCGTGCTCCGACCACGAGCCGGTCGTCTTGTTCGTCGTCGTCCCGGTGCACGGCGACGCAGATGCCTCGCGGCACTCGAACGACGCGGTGAAGTCTCCGTCCTTCGGCACGTTCGCGCGCGACCCGTACGTATCGCCGAACTGCATGTGGTGGATCGGGAACCGCATCGCGTAGAGCTTCGCGAACACGGTGCGCAGCGGTCCGGCGTCGCGCACGTTGACGAGGAGCTTGCCCCAGTGCGTGTTGCCGTCGAAGCCGCGATAGCGGACGCTCAGCACCCGTAGCGACGAGAACGCGACAGGGCAGCCCTTGTGCCACTCCTTCGCCTGCAGCACGGCGTGCCCCTCGGCGGGCGTGAGCGGCGCGATCGTCCCGCCCGCGGCCGCCGCCGCGGAGGCGGAGAGCGCGAGCAGGACGACGATGACGGCGATGCGGCGCATACGCCGCACGTTCTACCCGGTGGGGACGGTGGCTACGCGCCCACGCGGGTCGACCCGCACGAGCCAGCCCCTCGCGGCGGTCTCGATGACGTACAGCGACCCGTCCTGCGCGACGGTGACGTCGTACGGGTCCGTGAAGCGCGGGCCGACCACGCCGAGGCGCTTGCCCGACGCCGTGAGGCGCACGATGCGCCCGGCAGAGACCACGTCGATGCGCCCGGCCGAGTCGACGGCGATCCCGCGCGGCTCCTTCAGGTGCGCGAGCACGTGGGTACCGGCAAGCAGCCGGTTGTGGCCCGTGTCGGCGATGAGGATCGTCCCGCGCTCGATCGCGATCCCGTGCGGGCCGGCAAGCCCCGTCGCGATGCCCGCGAGCTTTCCGCCGACGAGCGTGAACGCCGCCGTCTGCGTCGCGAAAGCGAAGCCACCGGAAATCGCAGCGACCGGTCCGATCTGCGATGACGCGCGTGTCAGGACGCCGTGGCCGACGAGGCGGAGCGCAGTGTCGTCCGAGACGACCACCCCGCGCGGCGTTCGTGTCGCCGCGAACGGTTTCGCGAGCCCTCCGGCGACGACGCGTATCGCGCCTGTGCGCGGGTCGACGCGAAGCACGCGATGAGTACCGTTCTCCACGACGAGCAGCGAGCCGTCCGGTTCGGCCTGGATCGACGTCGGCCAGACGAACGTCCGCCGCGGTGCGGCACTCGCGGTGACGGCAAGCAGCCCGGCGAGCACGACGACGACGACGAGCGTGCGCATGCCGCCACCGTACGGCGGCGGGCGCCTACGAGTGATCCGAGAGCGTGATCGCGCGTTCGAATGCCGCGCGGTCGCACGGATTGCCATGCGTCGGCAGGACGACCTCGACTGGCTTGTCGAGGAGCGGCTGAAGCTTCTCGGCGACCGACGCGACGGTGACGCCGTCGGGCAGCCACTTCTCGGGGATCTCGAGCCCGGCCGCGAATGCGACGAGCGTGTCGCCGGCCGCGACGCCGTTGCACGCCTCGATCCAGAGCACGAGGTCGAGATCGCCCTCGCGGCCCTCGAACGCCTCGACGCCGAACGGCAGGCGGTCGCCGGGCCGGTAGATCTCGGCGGGGATCAACTGTTCCGCGGGACGGTCGGGCGGCGGCGCGTACACCTTCGCCCCGAAGCGCGCGACGGCCTCGCGCGCATCCCGCTCGTGCCACGCGCAGGTCAAGAGCACGATCACGTCGCGCTTCGCCGTGTCGAGATCGTCCGGGATCGCGAGCGGGTCGATCAGCAGCAGGCGCTCGCCGTCGTCGACCGCGTACGACGACACCTCGGGCCCGTCCCACTCGGGATGCTGCGCCGTCCAGTGGCGAACGTTGTCAGGCAGCAAGGTCGCCCACCTCGTGCGCAGCGAACGCCTCTTCTGGACGGCGCGGCGGGATCGCGAGCCCGACAACGACGCCGATCGCAAGCGCGATCGCGCACAACGCGAACGCCAGCGTGTAGCCGTGGTTCGACTGATGGCTTGCGAGCACCGATGCGGTCGCGGCGCCGCCGAACGCGCCGCCGACGGTGCGCGTCACCGTGTTCATCCCGGTCGCGATCCCCGTCTGTGCCGGCCCGACGTTCTCGATGATCAGGTTCACCATCGCCGCGAAGGCGAGACCGATGCCCGCGCCGAGCAGCGCCGACGCGAGGTAGACCTCCCAGCGCTGGTCGCGTGCGAACGTGAGCATGAGATACGAGCATGCGGTCGAGACGCCGCCGGCAAGCAGCGGGACCTTCGAGCCGAAGCGGCGCTCGAGCCGGCCGGTCTGCGCGCCGAAGACGAGCATCGCGATCGTCGACGGGACGAGGAACAGGCCGGCGCCGGTGACCGACGCGCCGAAGCCGTAGCTGGAGCTGCGCGGCGTCTCGACGTACTCGGGCAGCACGATGAACGACGCGTACATCCCGAAGCCGAGCAGCATCGCGACGGCGTTCGTCGTCCACACGCCGCGGATGCGCATCATCCGCATGTCGACGAGCGGCTCGGCGCTGCGCGTCTCGCTGATCACCCAGACGACGAGCAGCACGATGCCCGCCGCGAGCACGCCGAGCGTCTTCGCGGACAGCCAGTGCCAGAGCGGCGAATCGCTCACGGCGATCAGCACGGCAGCGAGCCCGGAGGACATGAGCAGCGCGCCGAGCCAGTTGACGCGCCCCGGCACGCGGATCGGCGACTCGGGCACGAAGAAGTGGATCGCGACGGTTGCGATGACGAGCGGGATCAGCGGCAGCCAGAAGAGATAGTGGAACGAGAGGTGGTCGACGATCGGCCCCGCGAGCACCACGCCAGCGCCGCCGCCGACGCCGAGCAGCGCCGACATGAGGCCGATCCCTCCGGCGACGCGCTCGCGCGGGAATTCGTCCCGGATGATCCCGAACGCGAGCGGGAAGATGCCGCCGGCCGCGCCCTGGAGCACGCGCCCGATGAGCATCACCGTGAGCGACGTCGCGAGCGCCGAGACCGCCGTCGCGACGCACAGCACCGCCATGATCACGACGAGCAGCCGCTCCTTGCCGTACATGTCGCCGAGCCGGCCGATCAGCGGCGTCGCGATGGAGGCGCTCAGCAGGTAGGCCGTGAGCACCCAGCTGACCGAGTTCACGGAGGTGTGGAGGGCGTGCTGGATGTCGGGCAGCGCCGGCGCCACGAGCGACTGGAGCAGCGCGTACGACACGCCGGCCGCCACGAGCAGCACGAAGGTGACGTTGTAGTGCTGGCGCTCAGCTTCCACGCCGGGACACGCTACCCAACGTGACCCGTAACCCTTTCGGGGGGTGAGTCGTTGAATCACTGGGAGACGAAATAACGGAAGAAGCACACGGTGCGTGCGAGGGACGGAGTCTCGATCGTGCGTCCGCTTCCTTCTAGATGTGGCGGCGTCGTGCGCGCGAGGGACGGAGTGCCCGATCGTGCGTCGGCGCCGCTTCTTCGTACCCTAACGCGCGACCCAGCAGCGCGCGCCCACCTGGGCGCCACGTGCGCAGGCGACCTCGCGCAGCGACCCGCCGCCGAGGTTCACCTCGATCCCGCCGGGACGTGCGTCACCGAAGGAGCCGTGCGGTTCGGGCGCGGCGGCGAACGCCTTCGTTCCCGCCAGGCTCGCTGCCGTGAGGGCCACAAGCGCCGCGATTCTGATTCTTCCAGCCATGGCTTCGGCATCGGCCCATGGCGTGGCGGCCGGAGGGCCGCGAGCGGTGCTGTTGCCTCCCCGTTTCGGGTGATCGGGGCTACTCGAAAGCTTCCCACGCCTGCAGGAACGCTTCCTGGGCGGGAGTGAGCGCGTCGATCTTCAGGCCGAGCGCCTCGAGCTTCATGCGCGCGATGCGCTCGTCGATCTCGGCCGGCAGCGTGTGCACCTTCGGCTCGAGGTCGCGGCCGTGCTGCATCAGGTACCCGCCCGAGAGCGCCTGCACCGAGAAGGTGAGGTCCATGATCTCGGCCGGGTGGCCCTCGCCCGCGGAGAGGTTGACGACGACGCCCGCGCCGACGACGTACAGCGAGCGGCCGTCCGGCTGGACGTACTCCTCGACGTGGTCGCGGACGGTCCGGCCCTCGCCGAGGTGCGGGATGTCGATCTCGTCGTCGACCGCGCCGGCGTTCGCGAGCAGCGCGCCGTCGGGCAGCGCGTCGATCGCGTCCGGGCCGATCGTGCACCGTACGCCCGTCGCGCTGATCACGAGGTCGGCGGTGCGGCACGCGTCGACGAGCGGCGCGACGTCGAAGCCGTCGTGGTACGCCTCGAGCGCGGCGAACGGCTCGACCTCCGAGATCGTGACGCGCGCGCCGAGGCCCTTGCAGCGCGCGGCGATGCCTTTTCCGACCCAGCCGTAGCCGACGACGACGATGTCCTTGTCGGCGGCGAGCAGGTTGGTCCGGTCGAGCACGGCGTTGATCGACGACTGGCCGGTGCCGTAGCGGTTGTCGAACAGGTACTTGCAGCGCGCGTCGTTCGCGGCGATGCAAGGGACCTTCAGCGTGCCGTCGGCTTCCATCGCGCGCAGGTAGAGCACGCCCGACGTCGTCTCCTCGGATGCGCCGATCAGATCCTCCAGCACCTCGGGGTGCGTGGTGTGCGCGAGGCGGATGACGTCGGCGCGGTCGTCGATCACGACTTCCGGCCGGCGCGCGAGCACCTCCTTGAAGTACGTCAGCTCTTCCTCGCGCGTCGAGCCCGCCTTGCCGAACACCTCGACGCCGCGCGCGGCGAGCCCGGCGGCGACATCGTCGTGCACCATCACGCCCTGGAAGGCGACGCTGACCTCGGCTCCCGCCTCCGCGAGGATCGCGGCGAGGTACGCCGTCTTCGGCTCGATCGGGAGGATCACCGCCATGCGGCGGCCGGCGACGGTGCCTTCGTCGCCTAGCTTGTCGCGCACGAGGTTGAGCACAGGCATCCACTCGGAGACCCAGCGGATCTTGCGCTCGCCCTCGTCGGCAAGCGACGGGTCGGCGATCATCGTCACAGCGTCACTCCGAGCGTCTCGAGCTTCGTGCGCGCGATCTCGCGGTCGAGCTCGTCCGGGAAGACGTTCAGGCCGGCGGGGACGCCACCTTTCGCGAGGTGGTGCACGGACAGCCCCTGCACCGAGAACGACAAGTCCATGATCTCGATCGGGTTGCCGTCGCCGCCCGCGATGTTCACGAGCGAGCCGTCGACGCAGAGGTAGACGCGCGTGCCGTTGACGTCGTGCTGTGTGACGCCGACGCGCACCTCTTCGCCGGGGCCGAGCGCGTCGACGGCGATCTCGCGGTCCTGGTGGCCGGCGTTCGCGAGCACGACCTTGTCCTTCAGGTACGGCAGCGCGGTCGCAGGGAGCGAGTCGACGCCGCCGGTCGCGGTGATGACGAAGTCGGCGTCGGGGAGCGCGTTCTCGAGCGACGCGACGCGGTGGCCGTCCATCAGCGCGCGCAGCGCCTGTACCGGGTCGGTCTCGACGACGGTGACCTTCCCGCTGTAGCCGGCCGCGCGCAGCGCGAGCCCCTGGCCGACCCAGCCATAGCCGACGATGCAGAAGCGCTTGCCGGCGGCACTCAGGTTCGTCAGGCGCAGGATGGCGGTGAGGCTCGACTGCCCGGTGCCGTGCGGGTTGTCGAACATGTGCTTGCAGCGCGCGTTGTTCCCGGCGATCGCCGGGAAGGTGAGCTTCCCGCCCGTCTCGAACTGGCGCAGCCGCGCGATGCCGGTCGTCGTCTCCTCGGTGACGCCGCGGAGGTTGGCGGCGAGGTCGGGCCGGTGCTCGATGATGCGGCGGGTCAGCTCCGCGCCGTCGTCGATCACGAGCTCCGGGCCGGTGTCGGCAACCTCGAGCAGATCGGAGGTGAACTCGTCCGCCGAGACGCCGTGCCGCGCGTGCACCTCGATGCCGCGCGCGACGAGCGCCGCGGCGACCGCGTCCTGTGTCGAGCGGGCGTTCGAGCCTGCGGCGACGACATCGGCGCCCGCTTCGGCGAGCAATGCGGCCAGGTAGGCGGTCTTCGCCTCCAGGTGGACGACCACGGCGACCTTCCGGCCGCGGAGCGCGCCGTCCGAGAAGTGCTTGGCTGCAAGGCTCGTCAGGACCGGCGAGTGGCGGGCGGCCCACTGGATCCGGCGCTCGCCCTCCTCGGCCAGGCTCGGGTCGGCGATCGTCGAGCGGGAGGCTGCGGTCGAGCTCATTCGATGAGACAATATCCCCGTCCTCGCACTGCCCCCCGGTTCAAGAAACAGGAGGTTTGCACGTGAAGCGTTGGGTCTCGCTCGCGGTGCTCGCGGCGGCGGTCCTCTCGTTTGCGCTCTTCGGCGCGCAGGCGAAGGCAGCTCACAGGGCAAGTGGCTTCACCGCATGTCTGGTCACCGACATCGGTGGCCTGAACGACAAGTCGTTCAACCACGACGCGTACCTCGGCCTGCTCCAGGCGGAGAAGCAGCTGCACATCAAGGGGCGCGTCATCCAGTCGAAGTCGTCGTCGGACTACATCCCGAACCTGCAGTCGTGCGTTCGCGGCGGCGCCGGCATCACGATCGGCGTTGGCTTCCTGATGACGGACGCGATGGACGCGGTCGGCTCGTCGTTCCCGACGAACAAGTTCGCGATCGTCGACGTCGATGTCGCGACGCTCAAGCATCACCCGAAGAGCGTGCTCGGGCTGATCTTCAAGGAGCAGCAGGCCGGCTATCTCGTCGGCTACGGCGCAGGTCTCTGGGCGAAGACGCACGGCGGCAAGGCGGTTGGCTCGGTCGGCGGCATCAAGATCCCGCCGGTCGACCGCTACATCGCCGGCTTCCAGTACGGCGCGAAGAAGGCCGACCCCGGCATCAAGACGCTCAACGACTACTCGAACGACTTCGTTGCACAGAACAAGTGCAAGGAGAAGGCCCTGAACCAGATTTCGCGGGGCTCGGTCGTCGAGTTCCAGGTGGCCGGTCAGTGCGGGCTGGGCGTGTTGGACGCCGCGCACGAAAAGAAGGTGCTCGGCATCGGCGCTGACGCCGACCAGGGCTACCTCGGCTCGTGGGTGATGACGTCGGCGCTGAAGCGCGTCGACACGTCGGTGTTCACCGCGATCGAGCAGGCGCACACCGGCTCGTCGTTCAAGGGCGGCCGCAACGAGACGTTCGACGCGCACAACAACGGCGTCGGCGTCGGCAAGTGGAGCAAGGTCGTCCCGGCGTCGATTCGCTCGGCAGTCGCCAAGCAGTACACGCTGCTGCGGGCCGGGAAGATCAAGGGCATCCCGACCTCGGTCAAGTAGTTCGTCACATCTCTGCGCCGACAGTGCTCCTTTAGTGCAAAGGACACTGTCGGCGCGGAGCGCCTCCCGGTACCACGGACGCACCACTTCCCGTGACCGATCGGAGGCACATGCGTCGCCTACTCATCCTCATCCTTTTCGCGTTGCTGCTCGTCCCCGCCGCAGCGCACGGCGCCGGTTCTCCCGGCATCGTCATCTCGCAGGTCTACGCCGGGGGCGGCAACACCGGCGCGACATACGCCAACGACTTCGTCGAGTTGCTGAACACGAACGCGACGGCTGTCTCGCTCGACGGCTGGTCGCTGCAGTACGCATCGGCCGCGTCCACGTCATGGTCGGTGACCGCGCTCTCAGGCACGGTGCAGCCGGGCCGCTACTTCCTCGTCGGGCTCGCGTCGTCGGGCGCGATCGGTGCCGCGCTGCCGGCCGCGGACGACACGGGTACGACGAACATGGCGGTGTCGGGCGGGAAGGTCGCGCTCGTACACGACACGAGCCCGCTCGCGTGCGGCGCCACCGCCGGGTCGTGCGCCGGTGACGCGGACCTCGTCGGCTACGGCACGGCGACGGACTACGAAGGGGCGGCAGCAGCACCGGTCGGCA
>DASZBP010000389.1:0-2438 GCA_035943915.1 Gaiellaceae bacterium
CGACGTGCCTGACGAGCACCTCACGAACCTCGGCTCGAAGGGTCTCGGCGAGCCGCCGATCGTGCCGACCGCAGCCGCGATCTCGAATGCGATCCGCGACGCGACGGGCGCCGAGGTGCAGGAGCTGCCGATCTCGCGCGAGGAAATGCTTCGGGCGCTGCGCGAAGCGAAGGAGCGTGAGCGGCGTGGAGCTCCGGCGGCCGTCTAGCGTCGCCGAGGCCGGCGACGGCCCGTTCCTCGCCGGCGGCACGGAGCTCATCCCGCTGCTGCGGTCGGGCATCGTCCAGGCTGAGACGCTGGTCGACGTACGCGGCGTCGTGCCTCGGGGAATCGACGGCACACGCATCGGCGCGGGCGCGACACTCGCCGAGCTCGAGACCGACCCGCAGGTTCCCGCCGCGCTGCGGGAGGCGTGCCGGCTCGCGGCGTCACCGCAGCTGCGCAACGCGGGCACGCTCGCCGGCAACCTGCTGCAGGCGACGCGCTGCTGGTACTGGCGGCTGAAGTGGCCCTGCCGCTTGCATGGCGGCGACGAGTGCTTCGCGCGGGACGGTGAGCATCGCGAGCACGCGATCTTCGCCAACGACTTCTGCGCGTCGGCGCACCCGTCGGACGTCGCCGCGGCTCTCCTCGCGCTCGACGCGACGGTCGAGACGACTGCGCGCACGTTCCCGCTCGCGGAGCTCTACTGCCTGCCGACCGAGGACGACCGCAGCACGACGACGCTCGCGCCCGGCGAGCTGATGCTGTCGGTCGACGTTCCGGCCACGGACGCATCCATCTACCTCAAGGCGATGGACCGCAAGCGGTGGGCGTTCCCGATCGTCGGCGTCGCGGCCACCCGCACACGCGTGGCGCTCGCAGGCGTCGCACCGATTCCCTGGCTGCTGGACGGGAGCCTCGAGGATTCGACCCCGCTGCCGGGCAACGCCTACAAGGTCGAGATCGCCACGGCGCTCGTCCGGCGGGCGAAAGCTGCGCTAGATTCGTCTCCGGGATGACCTCTCTTACTGCGGAAGCACAGCGGCGCATGACGGCGCTGGTGATCCTCGCCGTGCTGTCGACCGCCTGGGCGGCCGTTCTCGGCGCACGCGGGGTGCCGGCCATCAGCACTGCTTCTGCTGCACCGCCGGCGCACGTCGCGCCCGCGTGCCCGTTCCCGTCCGACCTGCGCCCGGTGTTCATGTCCGCGGCGCGCGACACGTCGCTGCCGCCGGCGCTGCTCTTCGCGGTCGCGAAGGTCGAGTCGAATCTGCGCCAGGACGCGACGTCCGCGGCCGGCGCGACGGGGCTGCTGCAAGTGATGCCCGCGACCGCGCGGTCGCTCGCGCTGAACCCGGCGGAGGCGCGCACGAACGTCCTCGCGGGTGCGCGCTACCTGCGGCAGATGCTCGACCAGTTCGGGACGATGGATCTGGCGCTCGCCGCGTACAACGCAGGCCCGACCGCCGTCGCGCAAGCCGGCGGCGCACCGTCGGTGGACGTCCTCACCTATGTCGGCAACGTCAAGCTGATTTGGCAGAACCACGCCGGCTGCTCCTAGCGGTCGCAGTGCTCGCGCTCGCCGGTTGTGGCGGGTCGAAGCACGCGTCGTCTCTCGCTCCGCCCAAGGGCGGATGCGCGACGGTGAATGCGCCGGCAGCAGGGAAGCGCAGCGAGTCGCAGCCGACGAAGCCGCTCGACGCGGCGAAGGTCTACGACGTCACGTTCGAGACGAACTGCGGCTCGTTCACCGTGCTCCTGGACGTGAAGACGTCGCCGAAGACGTCGGCGTCTTTCGTCTCGCTCGTGCAGCACAAGTTCTTCGACGGCACGGTGTTCCATCGGATCGTCCCGGGATTCGTCATCCAGGGCGGTGACCCGACGGCGACCGGTGGCGGCGGGCCGGGATATCTCACGGTCGACAAGCCGCCGAAGACGGCGAAGTACACGCACGGCGTCGTCGCGATGGCGAAGACGCAGTCGCAGGCGCCCGGCACCTCGGGTTCGCAGTTCTTCGTCGTCACGGCAGCGAATGCGGGGCTGCCGCCGGACTACGCGATCCTCGGCCGCGTGACGCGCGGGATCGGTGTCGTCGACCGCATCGGGAAGCTCGGCGACGTCAACACCGAGCAGCCGACGCGCGTCGTCGAGATCGAGCACGCCACCGTCTCGGTGAGCTGATGGCGATCGCGGCGGTCGTCCTCGCCGCCGGTGCAGCCACGCGTTACGGGCGGCCGAAGCAGCGCGAGCTTCTACCGTCGGTGCTTGCACGACTCGCGGATGCGCCGATCGACGAGGTGGTCGTCGTGGCGGGCGCGTACTCGCTCGACGTGCCAACGGTGCAGGCGGACGACTGGGAGCGCGGTCCGGGCGCGTCGTTGCGCGCGGGACTCGCGTCGTTGGGGGACGACGTGACGCACGCGGTCGTCGTCCTCGCAGACGGTCCCGATCTCGAT
>DASZBP010000390.1:0-12135 GCA_035943915.1 Gaiellaceae bacterium
CGCACTTCTCGTGGTCTTTGCCCTGCATGAGCATGAGCGTCCCGAGCCGCTCCTTCGAGTGGTCGCGATGGTTCACGAGCGTCGTGTCCGCTTTCACCTGGCCGGCGTACACGCGGAAGATCGAGATGCGCCCGGCGAACGGGTCGGCGACGGTCTTGAACACGAATGCAGCGACGTTCGCGTCGGTCTCGATCGGCGAGCCCTTCTTCGCCGGGCTCGGGACGCCCTCGACGATCAGGTCGAGCAGCGCATGCGTGCCGAGGTTCTTCGTCGCGACACCGCAGGCGACGGGATAGATCTCGTCGCGCGTGACGGCGTTCTTCAGCGCGGCTGCGATGTCCTCCGCGGGAATCTCCTCGCCGCCGAGATAGCGCTCCATCAGCGCCTCGTCGGTCTCGACCACGGCATCGAGCAGCTTCGTGCGGAACTCCTCCGCTGCGCCGGCCATCTCGTCGGGAATCGGAACCGGGTCGCCTTCGCGGGCGCCGCTCGGGTCCATGTACGCACAGTTGTGCAGCAGGTCCACGACACCGGTGAGCTCGTGCTCCGTGCCGATCGGCAGCTGGATCGCAATGCAGCGATCGGACAGCTGGTCCTGCAGCGAGCCGAGCACGCGGAAGAAGTCAGCGCGCTCGCGGTCGAGCATGTTCACGAAGACGACGCGCGACAGCGCGAGCTCTTCGGCGCGCTGCCACACGCGGCCCGTGTTCACCTCCACGCCCATCACGCCGGACACGACGATGAGCGCGCCTTCGACGACGCGCAGGCTCGCAACCGTGTCCGCCTGGAAGCCGGAGTCGCCGGGCGTGTCGACGACGTTGATCTTCCGCCCCTGCCACTCGAGGTTCACGAGCGACGCGGAGATCGACATCTGCCGCCGCTGTTCATCCTCTTCGAAGTCCGACACCGTCGTGCCTGCCTCGATCGTTCCGAGCCGGTTCGTCTTTCCCGCCTGGAAGAGCATGGCCTCGACGAGCGAGGACTTGCCCGTGCCGCGGTGACCGACGACGGCGACGTTGCGGATCTTCCCGGCCTCAATGGGCATGGAATGCGGACCTCCTCGGAGCAGGATCTGGTTGGTGCGAATCCTAGTTGCCTCCAGGGCAGGATCGGTGCCCGACGGCCGCGCGAAAACCAAGCAGCGCAAGGACGCAGGGACGCGGCGATGCGCAGGTTTGCAGCCGGCCGGCGGGTGCCGAGGCTGCCCTGGAGGCGACTATGCCGGTACGCGCGCGCCGGACAGGCGCGAGCGGAGGCGGAGCACGGCCTTCGTGTGCAGCTGCGAGACGCGGGACTCGGTCACACCGAGCACCTCGCCGATCTCGCGGAGGGTCAGCTCCTCGTAGTAGTAGAGCGTGATGACGAGCTTCTCGCGCTCTGGCAGGCGCGAGATCGCGTCGGCCAGGGTCTCGCGGACGTCGGTCACGTCGAGCGCCTCGGCCGGGCTCGGGGCGTCGGTGTCCTGGATCGTGTCGAGGAGCGATACCTGGTCACCCTCGCCGGAGACCGACCACAGCTCGTCCAGTGCGGCGATCGAGGAACGCGAGATGTCGGACAGCGACTCCTCGAGCTCGTCGACGCTGATGCCGATCTTGCCGGCGATCTCCTCGTCGGTCGGCGCGTGCCCGAGCTTCGCCTCCAGCTCGGCGATCGCGCGCTCGATCTCGCGGGCGCGCGACCGGACCGAGCGCGGCACCCAGTCGAGCGCACGCAGCTCGTCGATGATCGCGCCCCTGATGCGCATGATCGCGTAGGTCTCGAACTTGATGTCACGGTCGGGGTCGTAGCGCTCGATCGCGCTGATCAGCCCGAGCAGGCCGTACGAAATGAGGTCGCCTTCCTCGACGTGCGCGGGCAGCCCGGACCCGAGCCGTCCGGCGACGTATTTCACGAGCGGCGCATACGTCAGGATCAGGCGGTCGCGGATCCCCTTGTCGTTCGAGCGCCGGAACTGGCGCCAAAGTGCCTGCGTATCCTCAGCCCCCGTCACGCGAAGAGAATACGCGCTAGAAGCGGGTTTTCCTCACTGCCGACCACGCGAGGGTCGCCATCCAGGCTGCCAGAGCGGCTGCCGCAGCGGCAATCACCCATTGCCGGGCCTCCGCCGACCAGACGGCGATCCCGACGAAGGCCAGGGTGATTGCGGTGAAGAGGGCTGCCAGAGGCACGGGTACAATCGTCGCGCAGCTCAGGGGCGTGGCGCAATTGGTAGCGCACCGGTCTCCAAAACCGGGGGTTGCAGGTTCGAGTCCTGTCGCCCCTGCTGGCGCTTTCCCTCTTAGATCGCCGCTTCCGTCGCCGTGACCGGCGCGGAGCGGCGTCTTTCACGTCGCCGTGCGCGACTTCGGCCCAGTGCGGAACCAGGCGAAGGCGAGGCATGCGAGGCCGATGAGGAATGCCGCGACCGCATGCTTGATGTGGTGGTGGTGCGAGTGCGCGTGGTGGCCGGGGAAGAAGCTTGGCAGCGACTTGGCCGGCTCAGCCAAGTACACGACGGCGACCACGATCAGGACGATCCCGACGAGGATGGCGAGCCAGACGAGGAGGCGATCGTTGCGCATCGCAGGGGAGCTTACGCCCCACGGATGGAAGACACCAGGCTTCCTGGAAGACGCTGACGCGCACCCGGGCCAGCTCGAACGACTTCCGACCCCTGGGCAGGCCCGTGCGCCTACCGGCTGGTCGTCGTCTGCGGGCTGGTTGTCGTGGTGGTAGTCGCGTGCGTGCGGGCGTTGGTATGCGGATGAAGCCGGTGCTTCGAATGGGGTCCCGGATGGGGTCTCACGCGGTGGGGCGCGCGGTGTTTCCGGCCGTGCTTCGTGCGGTGTTTGGGATGGTGCTGCTTCTTGTGTTTTTGTTTCGGCGGGACCCACGGTATGACCTTGTCTCCGGCGAGACTGACGGTTTCGGCGAGGCGGCTCTCAGTTGCTGCTGAAAAACCGCTGCAATCGAACACGCCGGCCTGATGGGCCATAAGGCAGCGAACGGACGTGAGGGTTAGTGATGGAAAGCCGGTGGTAGCGAAGGCGCGCTCGACGGTGAACACGCGGGCAGCGTTGCCGCTGAGAAACCTCACTCGCACCCGGGCATGGGGTGCCGCCCAACTCCTGCCGGGTCGTTGTGAAACAACGAGGTCGCCTTGCCGTCCGATGACAGTGAGCCTGAACCCAGCGCGACGGAGCTCGTCAATCGCGGAGCGAGCAGGTAACCCAACGACCGCCGGGATCAATCTTCCCGGCCTTGCCACCACGATCGTGATCGTTTCCTTCGGTCGAACCGCCCCGAACGCTGGCTGTTCAGAGATGACACGGGACAGATGCCCGCCGGTCCAACGGATCCTCGAGACCACACGCAGCCCCACGTCGTCCAGGCGCTTCGTCGCTGAGGCGAGGCTTGTCCCGACAACATCCGGAACCCGAGTCGACTGCTTCGTGGTCACAGCTGAACCGCAGCCAGAAATACCGATGACCGCCATGCCTGCCGCCAGAATGCGAGCTGCCTCGCGAGCGACACGATTCACGATCTCTACACGCTAAGTCCCTCGCCGGCACACACCCACGGACGAAGGCCCAGCCGGCACCAAACCAACGGCGACGAACTACCTGCCGTTCAGAGGCCGAACGGGTCGCGGAGGCTGTGTGTCCCGGGGTCGGCGGCGGCACCGAGCGGGTCGTGTAGGCCGAGGAGTTGCTCGGTGGTGAGCAGCAGCGAGTAGTGCGTGTAGAGCGTGGGATCGGCAGTGCCGGGCCGCGTGTACTCGCTGAGTACGAGCAGTGCCACGTGGCAGCTCTGGTCGGAGGGGTGCTGCGCGCAGTTCTCGCCGAATGCGTCGTGGCGCACATGGCCGCCCTCGTCCCAGGTGATGAAGACGACCACGTCACCGGCTTGGTACGACTGGGTGGCGGCGATGCGCCCTACCCAGGCGCGCAACCAGGCGTCGGCCTTGGAGATCGCGCAGGAATGCATGTCGTCGCAGGTGTTCGGGACGATCATCGAAAACGCGGGCAGCCGGCCCGCTGCCAGGTCGTGCTCGAGGGCTCCCTCGAGGGGGACGTCGTTCCTGTCACACGCTCCGGTGAGCTCTGCGTAGTAGAGCGCAGGGTTGTGCTTCACCGCATACACGCCTTGATCGTTCGGATCGCACGGCACCGGCATGTTCTCGACGTAGCTCCGCCAGTTCTCGTTAGCCGCGACAAGCTGGCTGAAGATGCTGGGACCCGGTGCCATGCACTTGGTCGGATGACAGTCGGATGCAACGCCGTGCGTCGATCCTGACGTGGCGGCCAGATAGTTCGGCAGTGACGGGTGCGTGATGTTGTGGTAGTTCGTCGCAAGCCCGCACTCGGAAGCGACCGTCCGGATGAACGGATCGGCGTGTGCGCCGAGGATGGATCCCTCCGACTTGTTCTCCATGAAGATCCAGACGACGTGCTCGATGGTTGGCGGCTTGGTCGCACCGGCGAGACTTCCACAGAGGGGACCGGCCGCATTGCCGGTATGAACCGTGGTCGCGGTCTGGACGGAGGTGCCGGTATGGACCGATGTCGCCGCGGCCGGGAGAGCCGCAGCGAACCCTGCGGCCGAGACGACGACGTCGACTGTTCCTCCTTGATGGAACTGCACGGGCTTGCCGTTGAGCCGAAAGTCGAGGTTGCTGGAGGCCCCGAACCTCGCCCAGAGACGGCGGCCATGCACGGTGACCGAAGTACCCGCGTGGAGCACGCCGCTGTACAGCACGGCGCCCGACTCACTACCAGCGCGAACGAGCGCCCAGCAATCGCCGCGGGTGGCGCTCATTCGCAGCGAGACGGACGCGGCCGGCGGTGCCTTTTCGGAGCGGCCGCCAAGACCCGCAGGTGCGGTGGTCGAGGTAGGGGTCGGTTTCACGCGAGCCGGAAAGTGGCGGCTGGTGGACGTCCCGACTGGGGCACGTGTTGTCACGCGCGCATGAGTCGCCGTAGCTGTCTCGGGGACATCTGTTGCGCCTCGCCGATCCTCGATCTTGAGCGCGACGATGAGCAGGGCGATGGCGACAGCGGCCGCAAGCGTGCCTCGACGAAATCGCACCCACCGCCTTCGCTGCCTCTCCGCACGTGCTTGCGCGCGTGCGCGGACGGCCCCGAGCGCCTCGAGCACTTCGTCGGGCTTTGTCCGATTCTCCTCACGCATGTGTCGCTCGACTTGCCGGACGCCTAAAGGGCGGTAAGACTACAGTCGGCGTTCGAATTCCAAGGGAGATAAGCCTGAATTCCAACAACGAACTTCCTTCGTCGTTCCGCGGCTACGACCGAACCGCCACCGACGCTCTTCTCGCCCGCGTCGAAGAGAGCTATCGCGAGCTACTGGCCGAACGCGATCAGCTACTCGAACGCCTTGGACGCGCCGAGAGTCGTGCGGAGGCTGTTGAGCGTGATCTCGGCGATTTCCGCGAACAGGCCGACGCGTTGGGTCGTGCGCTTGTCCGTGCCGAGGAGCTGAGGCTCGAGGCCGAGCGTGACGCCGAGGTGATTCGATCCGAAGCAGAGCGCGTTGCATCCGAGGTTCAAGAGCAAGCCGAGCGCGCAGCCGCGGTGGCAGTGCGCGAGGCCGAGACGACAAGGACGCTTTTCGAAAGAGAAGCCGCTGAGGCGCGTGAGCGAGCCCATCGTGAGGCGGACGACATTCTCAACCAGGCGAGTCGCAGAGCAGACGACTTGGTGGTTGACGCCGAAGAGCTCATGAACCGCGCGAAAGAACACCTGACCGGACTCGTCCGCGATTTGTTCGAACGCGCCGGAGCCACACGGCCGCGTGAGGATGGATCGAAGGAATTCCGCGAGGCCTTTGACGAGGAGCCTTCGCGGAGTGATCCCGCGCCAAACTAACGTTCGCCGACGCAGCTAAGCGGGGCCCGATGCAGCGCCCCGAGTGGGTGCCGCGAGCGGGCCCGCCCGGCTGCCGCCCCGCGCTCGAAGCGGGGCGGCAGGCGGACGGTGGTGTCGGGTCGGATCAGAGCGGAACGCTGATTGCAGCGCACTGACCGGTCGCTTTGCCACCGACGTGGTTGGTCTCGCCGGGGAAGAATCCTGGCGACACGCCTGGGCGGAGCTTGTGGCAGTTGAGGTTCTTCTGAACGGTGTTCTCGACAACGGCGACTGTCCGGCCCGGGTCGCCCGGGTCGAGCGCCGTGATGTCGAACAGAGTTGCGCTGCCTCCGATCGTGTTGAACTGCACGCCGAGCCAGTCGGCTGAGACGTCGGTGATCGTGAGGTCCTCACCAATCGTGTTTCCCTTGATCGACCACGGGATGTCCCCGCCTCCGCGGTTCAGCGAGACGTTGCCGTTCACCGTCACCTTCCTGATGAAAACGGTGTCTGCGCGGCTGGCCGTGATGTTCCCCTTGACCGTGATAACGGTCTGCGCGTTCGGGTCGTCGCTGCGGGCGCACGGCACTCCTGCGAACTGGCCGATCGCATTTGACGGCTGGCAGCCCAGACCAAGAACCGAACCCTTGGCTGCCGTGACGTTACGTCCCACGGTGATGGTCGCCGGCGCGCTCTGCGCGTCGAGCACGGCACCGGCGGCGACGTCGATGTTGCCGGTCACATTGATCGTCGCACCGAGGGCGATGTTGCACACGCCCTTGACCGTGATGCTGGCGTAGTTCCCCGACGGGATGCTGGTGAAGCTCGACGTTGTCGGATCACCGGTCCAGTTGCCACCGCTGCAGGTGTAGTTGTCAGCGGCGCTCGCTACACCTGTCGCAGCCACCGCCGACAACGCCACCACTATCACCGCGCCCAGCGCGAGACGAAACCTCATCCTCTGCTCCCTTCGTTGTTGTTCAAGTGACAAGGGAGCGCGCGCACCGCGCGACCGCATATTCGGGCATCGCGTCGAGCTTCCGCCTCCCCATCTCAAACCATCGATCACAGCCTCCTGCCACGCCGTGGAACCGACCCTTCATCAGTACAGCGACACGAACAGGGCGGCTATGGACGAAGGTCGAGTCCTTCAGCGAGTCTTTCCTTGACCATCGGCGAGGCTCCGTCGATTCCACGGGTCAGCCTTTCCGTCGGCCAAGCCGGCCTTCGGCTTCGGGCCGGCGCCGTTCGACACCTGCCCCAGGACCGTCATCGCCGAACCGTCGGAGCAGACCATCGAGGGACGCCGTAAGGTTCAGGTACGCGCTGAAGGGGGCGGGAATTGGACTTCTTCGAACGAGCTGCCCGAAACGAAACAGTCTTCCGCAACGTCAACCAGCAGATCGAAGCCGGAGCAGAACAACACGGCGTCAGCACCCCGATGCGCTTCCACTGCGAATGCGACCGCGAAACCTGCTTCGAGCAAATCGACATCGACCCGTCGGCCTACCAACGGGTCATCGAGCACCGCTACCGCTTTGCCATCGCCCCTGGTCACGACGACCCGCGTATCGAACACATCGTCGACACCCACGAGCACTACTGCGTGGTCGAGAAGACCGGCGCAGCTCGCGAGGCTCTCGACCGGCACCACCCCCAGACACGCCACCAGCAGTAACGATCCGCGGCCTCGCTGCTCCTCGGGCTTCGAACCTTCATTCAGCCCGACGCCTAACGCCGATCGCGGTTGGAGTCCGAGGGCTGTAGCGCCGCTCGCCCGCGTGGAATTTGTTCGCGAGCGGTGCAAGTTACGGGGTTGGGACGGGTCTCTCCTAGAGGCGATGGGCTGAAGCCCTGCGACGCTTCAGCCCATCGACCCTAACTTTGAGACCTACATGAACGACAGACGCAGGTCGCAGCGTCCCACGTCCCAACCTGCTCGGTGCGTCGGGACAGGCTGCAACATGGCGTTCCGTCGCGACGCGCTCGCTGACGTCGGCGCGTTCGACGCGGCGCTCGACGGAGGTACGCTCGCCGCCGGCTGCGGCGACCTGGACATCCTCCAGCGTCTCTTCGAAGCCGGCCACGGGACCGAGTACGAGCCCGCAGCGCGCGTCCGTCACATTCACCCGCCCGACGACGAGAGAGCTCCGCAACCAGCTCTTCCGACAACGGCCGGGGCTACTCGGCCGCGATGTCCGCTTCGTTCCTCCGCGCGACCGCGCCGTCTCGTGTCCTCGTGGCTGGTTGGTGGCTCGCCTGGGCCGTCTGGTGGCTGGGTCGACGCGTCGTGCTGCGGATCGCTCGGCGCCACGCACTGCCGCTGTCTTTCATACTCGCGGAGCTTGCGGGGGGCTCTCGCTGGACCGACGCTGTACGCGGTTGCACGGCGCCGAGCCCGAGCGAACGACGCCGAATTGGTCTAAGCGCCGGCGGAACCGGCGTGGTCAGCCGAGGGAGATCGAGCCAAGCCCGCGCGTCAGGCGCGTGAGCGTCCCGTCGGGCTCGACGCGATAGAGATCTCCCTCGGTCCACGGCTCGACCTGCGAATTCGTCGGTGGAGCGACGAGCAGCGCGCCGTCGACCCAGGCACCGCTCGCGGGCCGGAACGGCAGCTGCACGCGCCGCGTCGGGCCTGCTCCGCGGATCCACAGCGTCGAGTGAGTGACGTACGTCCGCACCGTCGCGTAGACGAACCCGTTCGCTGTCCACGCGTAGTAACAGCCGCTGTCGCACGTGTGTCGCGGCGCGACCTCCCTGCGGTCTGAGCCGTCCGGCTTCGCCGTCCAGATCGCATCGAACCGCCCCGTGTACGCGATCCGGCGCGGTCCCCACAGGCCGTGCCGCGCACCGCCGATCCCGAGCGAGGTCGGCGTGCCACCCGTGGCGCTGACGACGAACAACCCCAGTGAGCTTTCCGCTGCTGCGCGGTCGAAGAGGATCTCCGTACCGTCGGGCGACCAGCTGGGGCTTTCGTCCCAGTCGCCGATCTCGCCCTTGACGCCGGCCGAGGTGAGCCGGCGCGCGTGCGAGCCGTCGGCGTTCATCACCCACAAGTCGGACGGGCACCCCTCGCAGCCGTGACCGATCGAGGCGCTCTTGACGAACGCGATGCGCGATCCGTCCGGCGACAGCACCGGGGTCTCCTCGTGCGCTGCCGTGTATGTGAGCTGCCGCACGTCACTCCCGTCCGCGCGCGTCGAGTAGACGTCGGCAGTCGGGTCGCCGCAGTCGGCGAGATACACGACCATTCGCCTGCCGGGGACGAACTGGTAGTGGTCGAACGGATCGGCGTGGTCGTCGCTGCAGTCCTGCGTCTGCGCCACGACGCGGCCAGCGTCAGCGAGGACGGAGCCGACCCTCAGTGCGCGGCCGTGCTCGTTCGGCCAGTACTCCGCCACAATCGAGCGCTGGTCGGGCGACACGACGCCGACGATGTCTTCGTAGCCTGCGGGGGCACCCTTGCCGGTGCGAACGTCGACGCGGAGCTCGTTGTCGCCTTCGACCGGCGTGACCACGACGTGGGTCGGGCCGAGCCAACGGATCCCGGTGCTGAGGCGCTGCGGCGCTGCGGCGCTATAGACCGTTCGTGGCGCGCCGGTCCCGTCAGCTCTCAACTCGATCGAATGCATCCGCACCGCTGCGAGCGTGCGACCGTCCGGCGACCACGCGACGTTCTCCGCCGGGAACCCCGGCAGCGCTGCACCCGCAGCCGTCTCGAGATGCGCGCTCCCGCTCGCGGTCCACGCGAGCACATCGCGAGCGGACCAGCCGAAGCCACGAATCACGGGCGAGTCACGGTGCCAGAGCGGTCGGCCTTGCGCATCGACGACGATGAGCGCGGGACTCCGGGGCTCGAAGATGTGGCCGACGTAGGCGTAGTACCGCCCGTCCGGGGACCACGCGGCCGGCTCGAATCCGAGCGCGTCCCAGCGCGTCACACCGAAACCGGACGAGCCCCCGATCCAGAGCTCACCGCCGGAGGTGCTCGTCGCCGCGAGCCGCGTGCCGTCCGGCGACCACTGCGTGTCGAGCGCGGTCATGCCGGCGTGGAACTGCTTCACAAGGCGGAGGTCGGACCCGTCGATCCGCGCGACGTACAGACCGAGCGTGCCGCTGCGGGTGCTGCCGAACGCGATCCACTTGCCGTCGGGCGACACCGCGGGCCTGGAGTCGTAGGCGAGGCTCCGGCTGATGTCGCGCGTCCGGCCGGTCGCCAGGTCGAACGAGTAGATCTCGCCATACCGCGTCGCCGATCTGTCGGCGGCGAAGACGATGCGCGGCTGCGCTGCCGCGGCGGAAGCAGGCCCGACAGTGAGTGCGACGAGCACGAGCGCAATGAAGGCGCGCATGTCGGGGCACTGTAGAAGCGCCGTGTTACGGCGAAGTGAAGCGCGTGCGCACGGCCTCGAGCCCTGCCCATGGAAGCTCGGGGCAAGCGCCGCGGAGCTCGCGCTCCATCGCATCTAGGAGCGCAGGGCCGGCCTCCGCCGGCGGTTGCCGGCAGATCGCCGCGAGCTCTGCGCCCAGCTCCGGGTACACGCGCTCGAAGCGCCGGAGCGAATCGAAGTTGTCGAGGATCGATGCGTTCTCCGCCGGGACGTGCCGCTGGATCAGCCGCGCGAGATACGTCATCCCCCACGTCACGAGGAACGCTGCGCTCATCACCTCGCCGCGCCGGCCCCGCCCACCGGCGACCAGCGCGGCCGACACGACCATGCCGAAGCAATGCAGGTCGTCGTCCTGCCGACCCGGTTTCGCTTTGGCTTGGACGACGGCCTGGTCCACGCCGCCCCGATCGAGCAGCGTGCGGTAGCGGTTCACGCCGCCGAACGCGATGAGCTCCTCGAGGTCGAACACGGCGAACTCGAGCATGCGCCCGTCGTCGTAGATCACCTTCAAGCCGTGCTCGGTCTCACGGAACGACAACGCGATGCGCGCGTGCGACGGCAGCCACGACAAGTCGCCGCGCAGCTCCTCCTGCATGCCGTGCGCGGTGATGACGAAGAAGTCGTGGTCCGACCACTCGTCGGGCGCGTAGTCGCGGTCTGCCATCGAGCCGACCGCGACCAGCCCAAGCACGCGCGGATCAGCGTCGAGCCGCGCGCGCAACTCCGCTGAGAACGCCTGGTACTCGATCAGCTGAGCGCGGCTTCGATCGCAGCGGAGACCGACGCTGTATCGGTCGGGCTTTTCAACGTGACCTCTTTCGGGCGCGTGCCGGTCTTGCCCACCAGGATCGTCGGCGTGCCCTTCACCTTGTCGATCTTCGCCTCCTGGTTCACCCGGTTGCCGAGCGCGACCATCGTCGCCGACGTGCTGACCTGCACGAGCAGGCGCGGATTGACACCGGGGATGCTGGTGGCCGCCTTGCTGACGATCGCGTCGTTCAGCCAGCCGGTGTTCTCGGTCTCCTGGTTGTCGTAGAGCAGCTGCGCGAAGTCGAACGCGTGCCCCTGCAGGCTTGCGGCGAACATCCCGTTGCGGCCGCGGATCGAGTCCGGACCGATGAACGCGAGCGGACGCGCCTCCACCTCGACCTTGCCGGTACGCACGTACTTCTGCACGAGCGTGGGCATCGAGATCGTCTCGAAGCGCTGGCAGTACGGGCACTGCAGGTCGATGTACTCGACGAGGTGCACGGGGGCGTCGGCCTTGCCGAGGAAGAGCCCGGCCTGGCGGATTCCCTTGAACTCGGCGTGCACCTGAGCCGCTTCCGGCAGTGCGTTGACGAGCGAGCCCTGCAGCGGCAGCGTCGACGTGTCGCTCTTGCCCTTTCCGCCGGTAAGGAGAACGGCCGCCACGATCGCAGCGATGATCGCGAGCAGCACGACGCCTGCGATCGCGAGCACGCGCGGCGACGCCTGGCGCGTGCCTTGCGCGCGCGCGGCAGGCGGAGTCGGGACAGTGGCACGACGCTGTTTCGCACGCTTACCGCTAGGCATGAGCCTCCCTTTGATTACCGGACAGCGCAAACGCGAACAGCACCGCAAGCAATGCGAACGCGGAGAGCGCCAGTGTCGGGATCGTGATGTAGCCGAACTCGTTGATCCACTTCACGCCGCAGCCGCCCGGCGCAGAGATCAAGCACGCCTGCGACTGGCCGACCACCTTGTTCTCGACCAGCAGGTGGTAGATGGAGACGCCGCCGCCGATGACGCAGATCGGGAGCAGGTACCGCGGTAGCCGGTAATCGCCGTGTACCGCGGCGAAGAGCATGAGCAGCGACAGCGGGTACATGCAGATGCGTTGGTACCAGCAGAGCTCGCACGGAACGAAGTGCGCGATCTCG
>DASZBP010000391.1:0-2627 GCA_035943915.1 Gaiellaceae bacterium
CGGTAGATGGTCGCAGCGGCCTCGAGCCTATTGGGCACCCCGAGCTTGCGCAGGATGTGCGAGACGTGGACGCTGACGGTCTTGACGCTGATGACGAGCGTCGCGGCGATCTCGCGGTTGGTGTAGCCGCGGGCGAGCAGATTCAGGACTTCCGCCTCGCGTGCCGTCAGGCCGAGGATCTCTGCTGGGCCGTGCTTCTCCTTGGGAAACGCGGGCTGCGGGGGCGCGGGATCGAGCCGCGCGCGCTGGGCGAGTAGTTCGAGCTCCCGGAGCAGGGGCCTGGCCCCGATCCGGGCGGCGACGGCGTGCGCCTCCCACAGCGGCACGGCCAACTCGGCGCGGGAGGCACCGGCCGTGACTAGCGCCTCGGCCTGGCGCCAGCGGCAGTAGGCAGCAAGTGGCAGGCGCTCGAGCCGCTGCCAGCTGTTCGCCGCCTCCGACCACGACTCGGGCCGCGCAGAGCCGTGGGCCCGCGCGTACTCGGCCTCGGCCAGGGCGAGCCAGCCTGCGGCGTTCGGCGTGACCGGTGATGCTTCCGCGGCCGCGCCACGGGCGTCGGTGATGAGCTGCGCCGCCCGAGTCAGCCAGCTGCGGGCGGCGCCGGGGTCCCGGCGGGCGCGCGCGAGCGCCGCCAGTTCGGCCTGTGCGCGCAGTCCCTTGGTGCACAGCTTGACGCGGATCTGCGCCGTTTCGCGCTGGCGCGTCTGCGCCAGACCGTTCTGGATGGCGGCGTCCGCGTCGGTCCAGCGGCGCTCCCAGAGGGCGAGCTCTGCCAGGCAGGCGTCGTAGAGGCCGTGCACGCGGTCCTCGCGCTGGGTGACGCCCGCGGTATGGAGGTGCGCCCGCGCGGCATCGAACTCACCGCGGCCGATCTCCACGTCGGCGCGGATGGTAAGCAGCCAGTGCGGGAACCTCGAGGTGATGCCGCGCAGCGCGGCGGCGCTGAGCTTTTCGGCCTCGTCCCAGTCCCCCATCGCGAGCAGCGTCTCGATCTGATTCGCGACGAGCAAGGCGTTGCTGATCCCGTACCGGCGCATCACCTCGAGCCCCGCCCGGCCCGCATGCACCGACTCCCGGAGCCGTCCCAGCATGGTGAGCGCGTCGGTGAAGTTGGTGTACGCACGATCCACGCCGACGAGATCGCCGATCTCCTCGGCGAGCTGCAGGGCCTGGCGGAAGCAGGCAACACCCTCGTCGCCACGGCCGAGGTAGGCGAGGTCGCTGCCGAGCACGGTGAGCGCCCGGAGCTCTGCCTTGCGGGCGCCGACGCCCCGCGCCAGCTCGAGCGCCTGCTCGGCGATCGGCAGCGACTGCGCATGCCGCCAGCCCACCATCAGCGCGCCTGCGAGTGACCCCAGCGCGTACGCACGCTCCGCAGAGGGCGGCTCAGGTGGCACCAGCTCCACTGCGCGCTCGAACGCGGCGAGCGCGGCGGCGTCACTTCCAGTCTCGTAAAGGTATTCACCGAGGTCCACCTGAAGGAGCGCCGCACGGTGCGGTTCTCCCGCTCCGGCGAGCTCGATTGCGCGCCGTGCGAGCTCGACCGCGCGTGCGGCGGCGCCGACGTGGCTGGCGAGCCCGGCGGTCCAGGTGCAGAGCCCGGCGAGGTCAAGCCCGGCGAGCCCGGCCGCGTCCGGCACCGCGGGCCACAGCGCGAGCGCCCTTTCCAGATGTGTGTGAGCCTCCGCGAGGCCGAAGACCGCCTCCGCCTGCCTGGCCGCTTCGACGGAGGCGACGAGTGCCTCGGCCGGGCGGCCCGCCGCCGCCCAGTGCGGCGCGAGTTCCGCCGCGCCCGCCATCCCGCTGCGGGCGAGCTCTCCGGCAAGCCGCGCGTGCAGCCCTTCGCGCTCCCCCGGGAGGATCGTCGCATAGACCGCCTCCGCGAGGAGCGCATGCCGGAAGCGGAAGCTGCCCGTCTCCGGCTCGGCGACGAGGATGCCGTGGTCCACCGCCCGGCGGAGTGAGTCGCGTAGCTCCTCCTCCGCCAGCTCCACAGTTGCGCGGAGCAGCGGGTAGCGGACTTCGCGCCCGGCTGCCGCGGCCAGGCGCAACAAGGCCTGGGCCGGGTGGCCGAGGCGGGTGACGCGCTGCAGGAGGAGATCACGCAGGCCACGGGGGAGTTCACCGCCGCCGTCGCCCGCGGCAGCGAGGAGCTCCTCGGCGAAGAAGGGGTTGCCCTCCGAGCGGGCGATGATCCCGTCCACCACGGCCGGCGGCAGGGAAGCGCCGGCACGGGCCGCGAGCAGCGCGGTCAACTCGTCCCGCCCGAGCGGGCCGAGCTCGAGCACGAGCGCCGAGCCGGAGCGCCGGGCCCCCTCCGCCAGCCTTCGCATGCGCCCGGCCGATGCGGGCTCGTCAGCGCGGTAGGTCGCGAGCAGCAGAACCGGCCGGTCGCCGAGGTTGTGCGCGAGGAAGACGACCAGATCGAGCGTCGAGGTATCGGCCCAGTGCAGGTCCTCCAGCACGAGCAGCACGGGCGCGGCAGCGGCGCGCCCGGTGAGCAGCGTCAGCGTCTCCTCGAACACCCGCAGCTGCGAGCCGGGCGCCTGCCGGGTGGCCCGCCAGGGCTCCCCGAGCGGGCGCAACGCCTCCGCGAACGGTAGATACGGCAGCTCCGTGCCGACCAG
>DASZBP010000392.1:0-2844 GCA_035943915.1 Gaiellaceae bacterium
CGGGGACGCAGAACATCGCGCTCGGCAGCCACAAGTTCGCGGTGCAGCCCATGTGGAGCAACGAGGACTACGACCGCGGCGGCAGCGGTTGCGTGGTCTCGCGGTAACGCACTAGCGCTTGACGGTGTCCGTGGCGGTCTCTTCGACCGTCACGGCGCCGTCATCGACGCGCACCGTCCACGCCTTGCCGAGCGCGCGGACGTTCTCGAGGACGAGCCCCTCCGACCACTCCGGCAGCTCACGTGCATGTGCCTGCAGCGCGCCGAGCTCGCGGTTCGGCTCGAGCCCGAGCAGCACACGCATCAGCAGCACCGGCGTCGCAGCGGCCCACGCTTGCGGGCGCGACGCAGTCGGGTACTCGACGGGCACAGTCGTGCGGCGTCGTGCGAAGCCGGCGAAGACCTCCGGCAGGCGATGGTCGAACTGCACGCCCGCCTCGACCATCCGCCGCACGATCAGGCCGACTTCGCGCGCGTAGCCGTTGTTCCCGAGCCCCCACGCGATCAGCGAATTGTCGTGAGGCCACACCGTTCCGTTGTGGTAGACGAGCGGGTTGTACGCGACCTCGTCGGCGGCCATCGTGCGGATGCCCCAGCCGGACCAGAGCCGCTCGCTCATCAGCAGCTGCGCCACCGCTCCCACGCGTTCGTCGGGGACGATCCCGCTCCAGAGCAGGTGGCCCATGTTGGACGCGACGGCGTCGATCTGGCGCTTGTCCTTGTCGAGGCCGAGCGCGTAGTAGCCGTCGACCCAGAACGCCTCGTTGAACTTGCGCTTGAGCTCGGCCGCGTCCGACTCGAGACGCTCGGCGAGCGCGGGGTCATTCCACACGTCGCGTGCGAGCTCTGCCATGCGCAGCTTCGCGTCGTAGACGTAGCCCTGCACCTCGACTGCGGCGATCGGCGAGTCGGCGAGCGTGCCGTCGCGGAATGCCATCGAGACGCCGGAGTCCTTCCACGATTGGTTGCCGATGCCCCGCGACGCGCGCCGGTGGTACTCGACGAACCCGTCACCGTCGGGATCGCCGGGGCCGTCGATCCACGACAGCGCGCGGCGTGCCGAGCCCTCGAGCTCCCGCATCAAGCCGACGTCGCCGGTCCAGCGGTAGTGCTCCGACAGCAGCACGAGGAAGAGCGGCGTCGCGTCGACCGTGCCGTAGTAGCGGCCGGCCCAGCTCAGCGCCGCCTTGCCGCGCCGCATCTCGTGGATGATCTTGCCGGGCTCCGCATCGCGCTCCGCATCGTCCGTCTCCGACTGCAGCGCGGCGAGCACGCGCAGCGCGCCGCGTGAGAGCTCCGGCCCGAACAGCATCGTCTGCAGGCATGTGACCAGCGTGTCGCGGCCGAACACGGTCATGAACCACGGCGCGCCCGCGGCGGGGATCCAGCCGTAGTTGTAGCCCGCGACGCGCATGCGCAGCGCTGCGATGTCGGCGACGGAGCGCTCCCAGGTCTGGTCGAGGTGATGCCAGCTGCTCCGCAGCTGCGGCGTCGACGCGTCCCACTGCGCGAGTGACTCCTCCGCGCGCTGGCGCTCGGCGGCACGGTGCGGCTCGAACTCGTCGGCTTCAAGGGGCCAGTCGCCGGGCAGCACCGGCTGCACGCCAACCTCGAGCGTCCACGTCTCGCCGTGGTCGAGCTCGATCGGGAAGCGGAGGTGGCTGCCTTCGATCACGCACGGCTGCGAGAAGTGCACGATCGTGCGCGCGTCGAACGACTCGTCGGTGAACACCGCAGTCGTGCCCTGGTCGAGCCACATCGGCGTGCGCGGCTCCGGCAGCGCGAGGTGCGGCAGGTCGCCGAAGCCGGGATCGGAGTCCTTGACGGTGAAGATGTCTGCGAAGTCGGCCTCGAGCTCGAGCGCGAGCTCGGTCACGACGTGGCGTCGCCCGTGGTTCTCGATCTGCAGGCGCTCGTACATGCAGTCGCCGACGAAGCGCTCGCGTTCGATCGACAGCTCGTCGGGCTGCAAGCCGCCGACATTCGGGTTGCGGAACACGAACCGCGCGACGTGCGGCGCCGGCTGGCTGCTGGACAGCAGCGTCGGGCGCACGCCGGCGATCGTGAGCACCGACCGCGACAGGAAGCGCGTGTCGGCGGCGATGAAGCCGGACGCGGATGCCTTGCCGTCGACGTCCCCCGCGTCGTCGCAGACGCAGAACGTCGATCCTTCGAGAACCGTCAGCGACACGCTTCGCCGGTGTCGAGGTCGAAGAAATGCAGATGCCGCCCGTCGACCGCGAGCTCGATCTGGTCGTCGGGGCGCACGGTGGCCGATGCATCCAGCCGCGCGACGACCGTCGCCCGGCTCGCGTCGGCCAGCTCCGCAAGCTCCTTCGCGTCGTCCGCGTCGACGAGGCCCTCGAGCACCTCGTCGGCGAGCACGGGCTGCGCCTCGATCTCGACGTGCGCGAGCTGTTCCGGGCCGAGCGCCTCGACCGTCGCCACGCGGCCGCGCAGGCGCGGCCGGTCGTCGGTGCCGGGCAGGTTGAGGGCCTCCGGCCGGATGCCGACCGCGACGTGCTTGCCGACGGAGCCGGCGAGCGCGGGCGGAGCGGGGAGCAGGGCCGAGCCGACGCGGGCGCCGCCCTCCTCGATCGTGCCCTCGAGCATGTTCATCGCCGGACTGCCGATGAAGCTCGCGACGAACAGGTTCGCGGGTGCCTCGTACAGGCGCTGCGGCGCGTCGAACTGCTGCAGCAAGCCCTTGCGCATCACGGCAACGCGGTCGCCCATCGTCATCGCCTCGATCTGGTCGTGCGTGACGTACACGGTGGTGACGGAGAGTTGCCGCTGGATGCGCGAGATCTCCGCGCGCATCTGCACGCGCAGCTTCGCGTCGAGG
>DASZBP010000393.1:0-4111 GCA_035943915.1 Gaiellaceae bacterium
CTGGATGATGGAATCCCGCGTGGTGTCGAGTCCCGTCGTCTCGACGTCGATATAGAGGGCCATGCGTCGCGCCGTACCGTCATCCGCGTGATACCGATCGCGCCGCTCGAAGCGCTCCACAATGCGGTAACGCCCGCTCGACGTAATGGCGTCCATCAGCAGATTCGCAGTGGTTGCCTCGGCCAGCGCAGTGTTCAGGGCGGCGAGTGTGACCTCGTCCAAGGTAGAGCCGATGGCCGCACCCGATCCGCTCTGACCCGCTCGGCGCGCCGCCATGAGCGGGGGAAACGGAGCGAGCCTGTGGGAGTCGCGCCGCGGCGCCGGCGCATCGTTGACCGCATCCATCGATCCGACTGTTCCAGGACGTCCGTTCATAGGCAGGGAAAGGTGCAAGGCGATGCGGAATCCCGAAAGTGTCAACAGCGATTGAAAATGGCGCACTTTCAGCGATTGAAAATGGCACACTTCGGCGTGGGGTCACCGACCCCTGAGGTGATCTAGGGTCGGCCCTCCTTGGCAGCCCGGGTAGGCTTCCGCTGTGGAAGGGTTGTCCGGCTGGTCTGTGAGTGAAGCTCGGGATGAAGCTCTGGATGAAGGGCGTTCCTGAGTTCAGCGTGATCCCGCATCCGGTAGCTGTTCCCGCGGATGTTGACGATGTGACAGTGGTGGACGAGCCGGTCGATGAGCGCCGCGGCCATGACGTCGTCGCCGAAGATCTCGCCCCACTCCTCGAAGCCTTTGTTCGAGGTCAGCACGGTCGAGGCGTGCTCGTAGCGGCGGCTCATGAGCTGGAAGAAGAGCATCGCTCCGGTCCGGGTGATGGGCAGGTAGCCGATCTCATCGACGACGAGGAGGCTGGGGAAACCGAGCGTTTTCAAACGGTGAGATAAGTGCCCGGCCTGGGCTGCCTCTTCGAGTGAGGTGATGAGATCGGCCAGCGTGCCGTAGTAGACTCTGCGACCACTCTGGGCGGCGGCAATCGCGAGTGAGATCGCCAGGTGACTCTTGCCCACACCGGGTGGGCCTAAGAGGATCACATTCTCCCGGCGCTCGATGAAGCCCAGCTCGTGCAGGCTCTCGAGCTGCTCGCGTTTGACGCTGGGCTGAAAGCTGAAGTCGAAGTCCGCGAGCGTCTTGATCGCAGGCAGCCGGGAGGAGCGCATCGCGGCGACGAGCCGACGATTATTGCGCAGGGTGATCTGTGCAGCGAGGAGCTGCTCGATTGCTTCCGCTGGCGTAGCGCTGCCGCCGTCAGCGGAAGCGAGCACCTGGTCGAGCGACTCCAGTGCGCCGGGCATCTTCAGATCCGCGAGCTGCTGCCGGATGCGATCACGACGCGATGGAGACCGGGACATGGGAGTGGTCATCGTGCCGATCCCACGAGACGCGCGTATGCTGTGAGCGAGCGCTGCTCGACGTCAATCCGTGGCAGGGAGAGATCCTGCGCATGCTTCTGCGGCGGAACAGGTGCAAACGCGACCGGTGCAAGCACGAGCGATTTGTACGACCTCTCCGCAAGCGGCCGGAGCAATGCGCGCTCGTCACGCTCAAAGCGCACGGTCGGAAGCTCTTTCGTGGTCTGGTGCACGCGCGCATTTGCCACTTCCGAGAGCCACCCGCTGCACTGCTCACCGAGATCGCCGTCGCTCACGAACTCACGACCGTACACGAAGCTCTGCCGCACGTAGCGGATCGGCCGCTCCACTTTCCCCTTCGTCTTCGCTCGATAGGGCCTGCATGCACGCGCTTTGAATCCCCAGTGTGAGGCAAAGCGCAGAAACTCCATATTTTCGACCAATCGCCCTCCGCGCGCTCGCTCGTCGCGCGTGATGACGGCCTTCATCTGATCGAAAAGCAGCTCGCGCGGCACGCCACCGAAGAAACGGAACGACTCCTCGATCCCCGTGAAGAGCGTCTGGATCGTCTGTCGCTCGTAGAACCGGAGCCACAGGAGACGCGAGTAGCCCAGCACCACCAGAAGCGCATACCGCTTGCCCCACGGGAACCGGAACTCGGCGAAGTCCACCTGGGCCTGATGTGCTGGCGGTGTCTCGAAGCGCACCACGGGATCGGCCAGCGGCGTGGGCCTGATCTGTCTGACAAACGCCCTCAGCTGGCTCATGCCGCCGGTATAGCCTGCGGCCGTGATTTCGGCCGAGAGCCTGACGGCGGTGAGCTCCGGGTACTGATTCAGTCGCTCCTCGATGAGCGCCTTGTACGGATCGAGCTTACCCGGTCTCTCGGGTCTGGATGTATAGCGAACACCCGCGATGTCGACATCGCGGTCCGTCTCGCCTTTTGCGATCCAGCGCTGGATCGTGCGGCGGCCGATCTTGAGCCGCCGGGCCAGTACGGCCACGGGTACTCCCTCTTCCAAGTAGTGTTTCAACAACACGCGTCGCTCCGGGTCGATCACAACTGGCTCCGCCGTGATGAGGGGAGCCGGAAAGTGTGCCCGCAGCGCGGACCGAGCGACCACCACTCCACCACTTCGGTGGAGCTTCGGTCGGCAACTGCACGGTGCTGCTACTGCGGACGGACGAGACCGAAGTGTGCCAATTTCAATCGGCGAATCTGTGCAATTTCCACCCGCTGCTTACAGACGGTTAGAGCGCTTCACGTGTCCAGCTCGACAGGTCTCTCCGGGAGCCCAAGGGAAGAATATCGAGCTGGACACGTGAAGCTCACTAGAAGGCGGCGAATGGACTATACAGCAAGTAGTTCGACGTTCCCGCTGGAAGACCTTGAATCTGGTCCCTCGTTGCGGTGTTGTGGAGCTTGTCGAACCAAGCGTTGACACCGCACCAATATGTAGGCGGCTGCGCGGCACTGAATCGCCCCGGGATTGCCGGAGGCTCCCAGACTTGAGAGGTTGGGAGTATGGCAAGACCGAAACAGTTTTCTCCTGAGGTGCGGGAGCGCGCCGTTCGTCTGGTCCAGGAGCATCGCGGCGAGTATCCGACGCAGTGGGCCGCGATCACCTCGATTGCCGGGAAGATCGGCTGTGCGGCGGAGACGCTGCGCCAGTGGGTGCGCCAGGCCGAGCGCGACACCGGCCAGCGGCCAGGCCTCACGACGGATGAGCGCGAGCGACTCAAAGCCCTCGAGCGCGAGGTCAGGGAGCTGCGCCGCGCCAATGAGATCCTGCGCAAGGCGTCGGCATATTTCGCACAGGCGGAGGCCCCTTCGGAGCTCGACCGCCGCGCGCCCTGATGTACCGCTTCATCGACGAGTACCGCGCTACCTACGGTGTCGAGCCGATCTGCCGCGTGCTGCAGAAGCTCCTGCAGATCGCGCCGTCGGGCTACTACGAGCACCGCGCTCGGATCACGGATCCGACTCGCGTGCCCGCCCGAGTGCAGCGCGAGGCGCGTCTGCGTCCGGAGATCGAGCGCGTGTGGCAGGACAATCGGCGCGTGTACGGCGCGCGGAAAGTGTGGCGCCAGTTGCACCGCGAGCAGATTCCGGTCGCGCGCTGCACGGTGGAGCGCCTGATGCGCGCAGCAGGGCTCCAGGGGGTGGTGCGCGGGCGGCGTGTGCGCACGACGGTGCCTGCGCTCGTGGCGGAGCGACCAGAGGATCTCGTGCAGCGCGCGTTCCGGGCGGAGCGGCCGAACGCGCTGTGGGTAGCGGACTTCACCGACGTCGCGACCTGGCGCGGCTTCGTCTACGTCGCGTTCGTGATTGACGTCTTCTCGCGCCGGATCGTGGGCTGGCGCGCCGCGGCCTCGATGCACACGTCGCTCGTGCTCGATGCCTTGGAGCAGGCGCTGTACGATCGCGAGACCGATGCAGGACTGGTGCACCACAGCGATCAGGGCAGTCAGTATCTCTCGATCTGCTACACGGAGCGACTGGCCGATGCGGGCGTCGCGAGCTCGGTCGGTAGCCGGGGTGATGCGTACGACAACGCGCTGGCCGAGTCGGTGATCGGGCTGTTCAAAACGGAGGTGATTCGCCATGCGGGCCCGTGGCGCGGCCTGGACGATGTCGAATACGCCACGCTCGAGTGGGTGGCGTGGTTCAACACGAGCCGCTTGTTGGAACCGCTCGGGTATCTTCCCCCAGCGGAGTATGAGGCACAGTTTGCAGTGCGGGCTCAGGAACTCCA
>DASZBP010000394.1:0-17859 GCA_035943915.1 Gaiellaceae bacterium
AGTCTGCGCGCGCGGCCGCAGAGCCGTCGCCGCTCGGCGCAGGCGCGGTCGCAGGCTCGACGTTGCCGCTGCCGTCACCGCCGAACGCAATGCGCAACACGATCGACGCCGTCGCGGATCGTGACTTCGTGCTCGACTATCTCTACGCGTGCACGGTGCTGTTCGTGCACCTCTCACGCATCTCGGAGGAGATCTGCCTGTGGGCGACGAGCGAGTTCGGGTTCGCGTCGCTGCCGGAGTACGCGGCGACGGGCTCGTCGATGATGCCGCAGAAGCTGAACCCCGACGTCGCCGAGCTCACACGCGGCAAGGCCGGGACGGCGATCGGCCGGCTGACGGGGCTGCTCGCAACGGTGAAGTCGCTGCCACTCGCCTACAACTCCGACCTCGCCGAGGACAAGCAGGCGACGTTCCGCGCGCGGCGCGACGTGCGCCTCGCACTGCCGGCGCTCACCGTGCTCGTGCGGGGGCTGGAGTTCGACCGTGGCCGTCTCGCAGCCGCAGCGTCCGACCCGCTGCTGCTCGCGACCGACGCGGCAGAAGCGCTCGTCGAGCAGGGCATGGCGTTCCGCGATGCGCACGAGCAGGTCGCTGCGGAGGTTCGCTCGGGGACCTTCGAGCCGGGCGAGACGCGGACACGGAATCTGGATGTCGAAGCCGCCGTGGCGGCAGCGAAGGAGCGGTGGCAATGCTGACGGTGTCCCTCGCGGGTCGCGACCTGCTGAAGGTCGGCGACCTGGTTCCGGCGGAGGCGGAGGCGATTCTCGATCTCGCCGTCGAGCTGCGCGCCGAGCCGCGGCAGCTGCTCGCGCCGGGCGCGACGCTCGGGCTGTACTTCTCCAAGCATTCGACGCGCACGCGCGTGTCGTTCTCGGTCGCGATCGCACACATGGGCGGCACGGCGATCCCGCTGACGCCGGAGGAGCTGCAAATCTCGCGCGGCGAGTCGTTGCCCGACACCGCGCGGGCGCTGTCGCGCTACCTCGACATCCTCGCGGTGCGCACGCACGGGCACGACGAGCTCGAGGCGTGGGCGGAGTGGGCGTCGATCCCGGTGATCAACGCGCTGACCGCCGACGAGCATCCGTGCCAGGCGCTCGCGGACGCCCTCACGATCCGCGACCGGCGCGGCTCGCTGGACGGCGTGCGCGTGGCGTGGGTCGGCGACGGGTCGAACGTGCTCGTTTCTCTCGCCGAGCTCGGCAAGCTGCTCGGCTTCGAGGTCGTCGCCGCCTCGCCGGCCGGCTACGAGGCGCCCGGCGTCCCGACGGTCAGCGATCCGCGTGAGGTCGTCGAAGGCGCGGACGTCGTCGTGACGGATACATGGATCTCGATGGGCCAGGAGCATGAGCGCGTGAAACGGCTGCTGGATCTGGAGCCGTACCGCCTCGACACCGCGCTGCTGAAGCTCGCGTCGCCGGATGCGTTCGTCATGCACTGCCTCCCCGCGCATCCGGGCGAGGAGATCAGCGCAGACGTGCTCTATGGATCACGCTCGGCGATCTGGGACGAGGCGGAGAACCGCCTCCACGTTCAGAAGGCGCTGCTCGCGCTCGTGCTCGACATCGCCTGACTTTCTCTGCGAACCGCCAGAGCCGTCGCGGCCCAAAGCGCGGCAACGACCGCGAAGCCGATGCGTCCGTCGCCGGGAAGCGAGAACGTGAGCCCGAGCAGCGGCGTGCCGACGAGGATCGTCACCGCCGCGACCATGTTCACGAGCCCGACTGCGGCACCCGGTGCGTCGGGGCGTAGCCGCGCCGCGCCGCTGAAGGCCCACGCGAACGGGATGCCGGCGGCAAGCCCCGCGGCGGCGGTCGCGAGCACGGCAATCGGTACCGGACGCGCGACGCACAACAGCGCGACACCGGCTCCGCCGAGCACGAGGCTCGCGCGCACGACGCCGACGTCCCCGTAGAACCGGCCGCCGAGCGGTCGCGTGATCACGCCGAGGAAGAGGATCAACGCGCCGACGACACCCGCGAGGTGCGACGACTCGTGGCCGGCGCGCTCGAGCAGCGTCACGACCCAGTTGCCGACGACGACCGAGAGGCCGAACGACGCAGCGTGCATCGCGCCGAGCGGCAGCAGGCGCCGGTCGCGAACCGACGGGAACACGCGCGGCCCTGCCGGCCGCGCTTCCGTCGCAGGCGCGAACAGGATGAGCAGCACGCCGACCGCGGCGACGATCGCGGCGGTCGCGAACGGCGCCTGCCACGTCCCCCAGAGCGGGACGAGAGCGAGCGCGAGCCCGCCGCCGACCATCGACGCCGCACCGAAGATCCCCTGGGCGACTGCTGTCCCCGACGTCGCGCGCATGTACTCGCTGCCCGCGACGAACGCGCACGCGGTCCCTACCCCGGCGAGCAGCCGCAGCAGGATCGCGAACCACGCCTCGCGCCACGTCAACGCGCACGCCGACATCACCGCGACGGTCGCCAGCCCGGCCCCGCCGACGAGCCGCGGCCCATAGCGATCCGACAGCCGCCCGGCCGGCACCTGCATCGCGGCGTGCGAGACGAACAGCGCCGTCGTGAACAGCCCGATCACCCACAACCGCACGCCGTACGCGTGCGAGGCATGCGTCGCGACCGCGCCGACGTTCGACACGTTGAACCCCGGCGTGAACGCCAGCGCGATGCCGCCCAGCGCCGGCCGCAACCTCATGCGACGAATTTAGACGGCAGACCGGCGGCGGCGATACGCACGCGTCTTCGTGCGGTTGCCGCAGAGCTGCATCGAGCACCACGTGGCAGAGCGATTCGGCGAGTAGTCGTAGAACGACCAGTGGCAGTTGCGGCAGGCCTTGAGCCGTCCCCATGTGCCGTCGAGCATCGCCCGCAGCGCGACGGCGACAACCTCGTCCAGCGCGTCACCGTCCGACGCGAGCGTCAGCCGGCCCTCGGCGTCGAGCTGCGGCGAGATCCGCCGCGCGGATTCGTTCAGCGCCGCCACCGACGCGTCGTCGAGCCGCACGCCGTTGTTCTTGAGCACGAGCGCGCGCAGCGCCTCGCGCAGCAAGACGGCGCGGCCGGTCTCGCTCTCGCCGAGGCCGTTCTCGTCGAGCCACTCGCCGATCCACTCGCGGCGATTCTCGGTGTCGGTGCTGTTGACGAGCAGCTGGACGCGGCGCAGCGGTTCGGGCGCCGCTTTCGGGATGTCGTAGCGAGGCATGTCTTGCCGGAAGCATACGACACCAGTAGTCTCCCGGCACTGGTGTCGCTGCGCCGTGTCCTCTATCCGCTCCGGCTCGTCCTGGCCCGACTCGCGGCCGGCGGCGAGCGACTCGTGCTCGTCTCGGTCGGCGTCGTGGCGGGCGCGGCGGTGCTCGCGGCCGTGCTCGGCGGGCGGCTGGTGATGCAGGACCGGGCGCTCTCGCAGGCGACCGCGCAGCTTCCGGCCGACCAGCGGACGACCGAGGTGACCTGGTTCGGCGGCTACGGCGGGACGTGGAACACGCTGAACCGCTTTGTCACCCCGGCGATGCGGAGCGCGCTCGGGGTGACACCGACCCGCGCGATGCTCTTTCGCGAGGCCTCCATCGAGGGCAGACTCGTCAACCTGCGCGCGGCCGACGACCTCGACCGCTACGTGACGCTGCTCTCCGGGCGCATGCCGTCCGTGTGCAAGCCGTCGCACTGCGAGGTGCTGCGCCTCAAGGGCAAGGGGCCGATCCCCTCGACGAAGTACCTCAACCTGATCGAGGTCGGCCGCGCAGTCCTGAAGCCGGGCACACCGTTCGCGCCGTTCGTCCTCCCCGCGCCGCAGACGCAGCAGGTCGCCCGCGCCGTCAACTACCACACGCCGCCGCCTTCGCCGATCGTCATCGCGAACGGCGTCGCGGGACTGACGCGCACGCAGGAGCTCGCGACGTTCGGCCGCGTCTACGCGTGGACCGTGTCGGTGCCGAAGGTGCATCCATGGCGCATCGGCGACTACGAGCGGTCGGTGAGCAAGCTGACCGCCGCGATCCAGGCGAACAGCGACCAGTTCCAGGTGACCGCTCCGACGGTCGACCTCGAGACGGCGGCTGCGTCGTCGCGCTCGGCATCGAGGCGCCTGCTGCTGCTCGGCGGCGAAGGCGGCGCGCTGCTGCTCGCGTTCACGATCCTCGCGGCGGCCGCGCTGCGCCGCGACGTCACCGATGCGCGGAGGCGCCTCACATGGTTCGGCGCGCGCCGCTGGCAGGTTGAGCTGTTCACGCTCTTCGAGTCGCTCGCGCTCGCCGGCGCCGGCACGATCCTCGGCTGGGTCGCGGGCGGCGCCGTCGCTTCGCTGATCGCGAGCCGCGCAGGCTCGCCTGCTTGGGACGTCGTGAGCCACGCGCTGCTGACGCCGGGCGGGATCCTCGCGGCGCTCGCGATCGCAGCGGCGGCAGGCCTTCTTCTCTACGCGACGGTGCGGGCGCCCGCCGTGCAGGTCGGCCGGCTCGCGCTGACGCCGCTCGACGCTGCTGCGCTCGGTGCGATTGCGGTCGTGCTCGTCGGCTGGGCCCGCGGCTCGGTCGACGCGAGCCAGCTGCAGGGAAGCGGCGGGACGAGCGCGTTCCTGCTGCTCGTGCCGGCGCTCATCGTCTTCGCAGCCGCGGTCATCGCCGCGCGCCTGCTCGCGCCGGCGTTGCGCGCGATCGGCCGCGCAGGCCGTCGCGGCCCGATCGCGCTGCGCCTCGCCGCCGCGTCACTCGCGCGCAATCCCGGACACGCGGCGATCGCTGCGACGTTCCTCGTCGCGAGCCTCGGTCTCGCGCTGTTCGCGGTCGCGTACCGCGCGACGCTGATCAAGGGCCAGAACGACGAGGCTGCTTACGCGGTCCCCGCGCCGTACGTGCTCGCCGAGGACCTGCGGCAGCTGGTGCCCGTCCTGCACGCGGTGGACGGGACGAAGGCAACGCAGATCCTGCGCCTCACGGGCAACGTGCCGTCCGGCACGCCGTTCGCATTCCTCGCACTGCCGTCGGACAAGCTCGGCGCGGTCGGCGGCTGGCGGTCGGACTTCTCGAGCTCGCCGCGCGCGACGCTCGCCGCACGCATCACGCCGTCGTCGACGATGGCGCTGCGCACCGTCGCGCTCCCTCCCGGTCGCGACTTCACGTTGCCCGTGTCGACGAGCGGTGAGGACGTCGGCGTTCAGGCGTTTTTCCGCGGGCCGGTCGGCGACTCCGTGGAGGTGAGCCTCGGGCGCACACACGGCATGAGCAGCGTGGTGCTGCACGCGCGGACGCCGTTCCGGCACGCGCGGCTCGCACAGCTGCGGATCAACCTCGTCGGCAACCTGCACCAGGCGGCCAACGGCGGCACCGGCATCCAGCCGAGCGCGAAGGGCATCCTCACGCTCGGGACGCCGCGCGTGAATGGCCGGGCGGTCGAGCGTGCGTTCGCGGGCTGGGTCGGGACGGGCGGCGTCAGCGGCGCCGCGACGCGCATCGGCTACCTGATCACGCCGGACCGCAACGCCGTCTACCGGCCCGCACAGCCGACTGACCGCGTGAAGCTCGCCGTGCTCGCGACCCCACACGTCGCCGCGGAAGCGGGGCCGCACGGCGTGATCCCGCTGCAGATCGAAGGCGAGCTCGTCGCGGCGCGAATCGTTGGCGTCATCCACCGCTTCCCGTCGGTGGACGGGGACGCCGTGGTCGCTGACCTGCAGTCGTCGGAGACGCTGCTCGAGACGCGCTCGCCCGGCCTCGGCCTGACCGACGAGCTGTGGGTCGACGGGCCGCCGCCCGCCGGCGCCAAGCAGCTGAGCGTCACCTCACGTGCCGACACGCTGGCGCGGCTGCAGGCCGACCCGCTCGCGCGCGGCGCGCTGCTCACCCTCGCCGGGACGGCCGCAGTCGCACTGCTGCTTGCGCTGATCGGCCTGCTGCTCGCGGTTGTCGGCGACGTTCGCGACGAGCGCGGCGAGCTGTTCGACCTCGAGGCGCAGGGAGCTTCGCCGGCGACGATCCGCGCGCACCTCCGCCTGCGGGCATTGCTCGTGGCCGCCTTCGGGATCGTCGGCGGCATCGCGCTCGGAGCGATCCTGACGTCGCTCGTCATCTCGCTCGTCGCGGTTACGGCGAGCGCGGCCGAGCCGCAGCCGCCGCTGCGACTCGCGCTCGACGTGCCGGTGCTCGCGATCGCGGCGGTCGTGTACGTCGTCGTCGCGGCTGCGCTCGTCGCGTTCGCCACGCGCATGCGCGGCCATGCCCCGCCACGCGCGTCGGAGGCGGTGGCGTGAACGCGATCGAGGTCAAGGACGTCTTCCGCGTGCACTCGACCCCAGAGGGCGATGCGGCAGCGCTACAGGGGTTGTCGCTGCGCGTGAAGGAGCGCGAGATCCTCACCGTGCTCGGCCCGAGCGGCAGCGGGAAGTCGACGCTGCTTCGCCTCCTCGCAGGACTGGAGCGCCCGTCGGCGGGTGCGGTGCGCGTGTTCGGCGAGGACGTCGGCAAGCTGCCCGCGCGCCGGCTCGCGAACTATCGCTCGACGATGCTCGGCTACGCCGACCAGCATTACGCGCGTGCACTTGCCCCGGAGCTGAGCGCGCGCGAGCTCGTCGCACTACAGCTCGGGCTGCACGGCGCGACGCGAACGCAGAGGCTCAGCCGCGCGGACGAGCTGCTCGAACGCGTCGGGCTCGGTGCGAAGCGCGACCGCCACGCAACGCAGCTCTCCGGCGGCGAGCAGCAGCGCGTGGCGCTCTGCGCCGCGCTCGCGCACAAGCCGAAGGTGTTCCTCGCCGACGAGCCGACCGGCGAGCTGGACTCTGCGACCGCCGACCAGGTCTACGCGATGCTCGCCGACCTTGTGCGCGAGTACGGCTGCACGACCGTGATCGTGAGCCACGATCCGGAGTCGACGCGCATCGCCGATCGCATCGTTCGTATCCGCGACGGCCGCGTCTCGGAGGAATGGGCGCGCGACGACACGGAGAGCGACACGATCGTCGTCGGACGCGGCGGCTGGCTGCGGCTGCCGGAGGAGCTGCTCCTGCGCGCCGGCATCGGCACGCACGCGGTGGCGCAGTTCGAGAACGGCGCCGTCGTCGTCAAGCCGCGTGGCGAAAGAACCCAAGAGGTGCCAGGCACCGAACAGGTGCCTGGCACGCTCGATCCCGCAGCGCCTGTCGTCGTGTCGGCTCGCGGCGTCGAGAAGGCCTACGGCGACACGACGGTGCTCGGCGGCCTCGACGCCGAGCTGCAGGCGGGCCGCCTGCATGCGGTGACCGGGCCTTCAGGCTCCGGCAAGACGACGCTCCTCCACCTGCTCGCCGGCCTCGAGCTTCCGGACGCCGGCGAGATCCTCGTCGACGGCGTCGACCTGACGAAGCTCGACCGCGCGCAACGCGCGGCGCTCCGCCGCGACAAGATCGCGTACGTCGCGCAGCAGGCCGGACTCGTGCCGCACCTTTCCGCGATCGAGAACGTGGAGCTCGCGCTCGCATTGCGCGGCGTCGACGAGACAAGGCTTGCCGCCGTCACCGCACTCGAGTCCGTCGGGCTCGGCGAGCGCGCCACGCAGCGGGTCGCCCGGCTCTCACAGGGCGAGCGGGCGCGCGTCGCGATCGCCCGCGCGGTCGCCGCGCGGCCGAAGCTCCTGCTCGCGGACGAGCCGACATCCCGCCTGGACGGCGCCAACGCCATCTCGGTCGCCGTGCTGCTGGCGAAGCTCGCACGCGACACGGGTGCCGCCGTCCTCTGCTCGACCCACGACCCCCTCGTGATGGAGCAGGCGGACACGACTCTCGCCCTTTGAAGCCCTACTGATGCGGGTTGGTAGCCTCCCCCATTCGAGGGAGGGCCGGGAGGCGCACAGCGCCGATGGTCACCCCTAGATCCCCAGTGGCCACCTTGGATCTTCGTCAATCGACCATTTTCTCGCGTCTGCGCGGACTGCTCGAAGTCACGCGCCTCGTCCGCACGGGCGAGGAGCTGCCCGAGCTCCTGTCCGCGATCGCGCGGACCGTCTCCGACTCGCTGGGTTACCGCACGGTCGTCATCAACCTCTACCGCCGCGAATGGGACGACTTCGTCGTCACCACGGTCTACGGCAGCGACGAGGCGCGCAAGGCGCTGCTCGGCCAGGTGCGGCAGGTCGACGACTGGGCGCCGCTGCTCGACGAGCGCTTCCTGCAGCGAGGTGCGTATCTCGTGCCGGAAGGCGAGTTCGACTGGGAAGACCGCGGCGCGTTCACGCCGAGCCTGCCGCGCACCGACGACCCGACCGGCTGGCATCCCGAGGACGCCCTGTTCGCGCCGATGCGCAATGCGGACGGCGCGCTGATCGGCATCCTCTCGGTCGACGAGCCGCTTTCCGGCCGCCGCCCGACGGGCGACGAGATCGACGTCCTCGTCGCGGTGTCCGAGCACGCAGCGCTTGCCGTCCAGTCGGCGCAGGAGGCGACCCGCGCGAAGGAGCACCGGGACGGGCTCGCGCGGCTGCTCGCGGTGTCTACCCGGCTCAACGAGACGTGGGACACGCGCGAGCTGCTCGAGCACGTCTGTGCGGCGATCTCGGAGGCACTCGGGTTCGAGCGCGTCGCGGTTCAGCTGCTCACCGACAGCGGCAACCACGAGACGGCGGCTGCAGTCGGCTTCGGCGCCGGCGAGAACCTCGGCAAGCCGCTGAGCGCCGACCAGCTCGAGCGGCTGCTGCAGCCGGAGTTCGACGTGTCGGGCTGCTTCCTCATCCCCGACGACGCGGCGCACCAGCTGATCACCGACCGCGGGCCTGGCTACCGGTCGCAGCGCGACGGACGCGGGCCGCACGCGTGGAGCAACCACTGGCTGTTCGTCCCCCTGTACGACCAGCGCCGGCGCCGCATCGGCTACATCTGGACCGACGACCCGACCGACCGGCTCGTCCCCGATGCCGAGCGGCTGCAGATCCTGCGCGCGTTCGCGAACCTCGCGTCCGCGGCGCTCGACAAGGCGACGGCGTTCGAAGCGGTGCAGGATTCGAACGAGCGCTATCGCGGCTTGATCGACGCGTCGCCGGTCGCGATCATCGAGTTCGACTTCGACGGCCGCGTGCGCTCCTGGAACAACGGTGCGAGCCAGATCTTCGGCTGGTCGGCGGAAGAGACCGTCGGCCGCCAGAACCCCACCGTTCCCGAAGGCGAAGCATCGTTCTTCCTCGCAAACCTGCAGCGCATTCGCGCGGGCGAGACCGTTCGCGATCTCGACGTGCGGCGGCTGCACGAGGACGGGTCGATGATCGACGTCAGCATCTCGGCCGGCCCGATCCGCGACGCGCACGGCGAAGTTGTCGGCGTGATCGCGTTGATGATCGACGTGACGGAGCGCACACGCTCGTTGCGCGCGCTCGCATCGAGCGAGGCGCGCAAGGACGCCGTCCTTCGTGCGGCACTCGACTGCGTCGTGATCGTCGACCACCAGGGGCTGATCGTCGAGGTGAACCCTGCGACCGAGGAGACGTTCGGCTGGACGCGCGGTGACGCCGTCGGCAAGAACTTCCTCGAGATCGCGGTCGCACCGAATCACCGTGAGGAGCTCGGTGCGGTGCTCACCTCGCCCGACAGCCCGCTGCTCGGCGCGCGACTGGAAGTCACTGCGCTGCGCTCCGACCATCGCACCTTCCCGGCGGAAGCCGCGATCACGCGTGTCGACGTCCCCGGCCCGCTGCTCTTCGCGATCTCGCTGCGCGACGTCACGCGGCGCCGCGACCAGGACGAGCGCATGCGTGAGGCGGAGGCGAAGTACCGCACGCTGGTCGAGCAGATCCCGCTGGCCACGTACATCAACGAGACGGGCTTCCCGATCCGGACGCAGTACATGAGTCCGCAGATCGAGACGATGGTGGGCTATCCCGTCGAGCTCTGGTACCAGCCGAACTTCTTCCCGACGATCATCCACCCGGACGACAAGGACCGCGTCATCGCCGAGGTTGAGCGCACGCATGCGCGGGGCGAGGACTTCCGCGCGGAGTACAGGCTGGTCGGCCCCGACGGGCGCGTCGTCTGGGTGCTCGACGAGACGGTCGCCGTGCGCGACGAGGAGTACAGGCCGCTGCTGCTGCAGGGGTTCCTCGTCGACGTGACAGCGCAGCACGTCGAAGCGGCTGCGCCGAGCACGCGCGTCGGCTAGAGCGTCACGGCAGGCGCAGCGCGCCGGCCTTGTAGTACGCCGTCGCGCGCGACTTGAAGTAGCCGCCGTCGGTGTCGGCGGTCGTGTTGCCGTCCGCGCCCGCGCCGAACATGAACCCCGCGAAGCCGGCGGCGGCGTACGCGCGCAGGTGCGCGCGAGAGCCGAGGATCCACTGCACGCGATTGTCCTGGTAGTGGCCCCACGTGTTGTTCTCGACGGACTCGACCGTGTTGCCGAGCGGGATCTGCCACGCCACCATGCGCACGCCGGCGAGCTTCACGAACGTCTGCGCGTAGAGCAGATGCCGGTGGAAGTCCGCCGCGTCGAACCACGTATTCGGATTGCCCTGCACCTTGTCGTAGAAGCCTGCGTCGCGATCCGAGAAGTCTTCGAACGAGATGTCGAACTTCGCGTGCAGCGACTTGTAGAACGCAGCGGACTGCGCGGCGTATGCGCGCACGGCCGCGTCCGGCGGGTCCTCGTAGACGATGTCGTGCTTCGTGCCCCAGCCGCTCATGTGGTACGCGAGGACGACGTTCGGCGCGAGCTGGTTGCGCAGTGTGATCCACGTGTGCGCGAAGTTGCGCGCAAGCGCGACGTCACCGGCCTGCTCGAGGTAGCCCCACAGGTCGGGCTCGACGTGCACGACGACCGTCCTCGTCGAGTGCACGCGCGCGAACAACAGGCGCACGTCCTTCCAGTACGCCGCCATGGTCTGCGCGTTCTGCAGGTTCGCGATGTCGGCGTGCGCCTCGTCGCCGCCCGCGGGCTTCGACTGCAGCAGCATGTAGTACGTGAAGACGGGGATCTGGCCCGCGGCCCACGTCTCGTTCTCGTAGCGCGTGACGAACGAGCCGTCCGGGTTCCAGGTCGACCAGCCCTGCCCAGTGTTCACGCCGCCCGCGAGGTACTGGTAGCGGAACCCGACGTGCTTGAAGATCTCGCCCGGCGGCTCGCTGACGCCGATCTGCAGGGTGCGAGGCCACCGCGCCGCGAGCGCTGGGAGCTTCGGCGTCGCCGCCTGTGCCGAGCCGGCTAGAAGAAAAACTGCCGCCAGGCAGACCACCAGTCGTCTGCGCGGGAGACGATCTGGCGCGGCTCGGTGATCTCGACGCCGGGCCGGAACCGGAGCTTCTCGACGTGATCCGAGGTGTTGAAGTCGACGGTGATCTCGCATGGTTTCCCTGGGTCATACGGTGCCACGGCGGAGAGGTTTTGAAGCGCGAGCTTCGCCCCGGCCTCGATGCGCTCCCGCGCCGCAGGCGCCGGCAGCTGCCGCGCGCTGAAGCGGCCGAGGCCCTTCTTCACCGCCACGGTCGTCAGGCCGCTGCCGAGCAGATCCTTGCCTTCACGGCACGACGCCTCGTCGCCGGTGACGAGCAGCACCGGGCAGCCCCAGGCGCCGCACAGCGCCGCGTTGATGCCCGTCTCGCCGACCTCGACACCGTTGAAGCGCAGACGCCACCAGGACGAGCCGCTCACGGTATGCGCAAGGACGCCGTCGCGCGTGCCGGCCATCGCGTGCATGCCGACGAACAGCGCAGCGTCGACGCCGCCCTCGAGAAACTCGGTGTACTCCGTCCACTCGTTCTGCACGACGAACTCGCACGCGGGATCGAGGTCCTCCGGGATGAGCGAGTTGAACGTCCACCCCTCGCCGGCGCCGTGACAGTCCATGACGACGATCTCCGTCGCGCCTGCGGCCTTCGCGCCGCGCACCGCCGCGTTGATCTCGCCCGTGTACAGACGCCGGCCTTCCTCGTACATCGCGTGGCCGCCCGACGTCTGCTGCCACTTCACGATGCCGCTGACGCCTTCCATGTCCGAGACGACGAAGACCCGCATCACGCCAACCCTATTGCGCCGACACGCTCGCCGCGACTGTTCAAAACGGGCGTGTCCTTGAAGTCATCGATCGCGAGCACGTGGCCGACCACGGTGCGAATCGCCCGGTAGCCGCCGTCCTCCGCCTTGAAGGCGAGGCCGAGCCCGTCCTCGTGCGCGCAGCAAAAGAGACCCTCAGCGCCGCCCTTGGCGATCCACCCGTCGCGCAGGCGCATGAGATCCGTGTCCACGGCGTCGGTCGAGCCACCCACGAGCTCCGGCCGCGCACGCATCGCGTTGCGGATGCGCGCGGGCGTGCGCGTGAGCAGCGCGGCCATCTCGTGCAACGGCATCGCGAACGTGGGCACGCCGCAGCCGTCGATCGCCGTCGCGGACCCGCCGATCAGCTCGGCGATCTGCCGTTGCAGCGGGTGCGTCGCGTCGCGATACGGATGCATTGCCCACCCGTGCGCCTTGCACGCCGCAAGCATCCCTGCGTGCTTGCCCGAGCAGTTGTGACCAAGCTTCCCCTCGGGTCGCCCCTCCTGCAGGCCGTTCTCGAGGTCGTCGACGGTTGCGCCGGCGCGCGCGAGCACCTTGCGCACCGCGTCGAGCTGTGCGGGCTCCGCGCGATGCGACGCGCATGCGATCGCGATCTCATCGTCGTCGAGCTCGGCGTAGCCCTCGACGAACGGGATCGCCTGAATCGGCTTCGACGACGAGCGCAGGAAGCAGAAGAGATTCGGATCGCCGAAGCTGCGGCCGTCCGTCGCCGCGACGTGGACGCGGTGCACCGCTTCAACGACACCGCCGCGGCGCACGGCTACCCTGATCGTGTCCATCGAAGCGGGAGCCTACGTTGCCGGAACTGCCTGAGGTCGAAGCGTGGCGCCAGCAGCTCGACCCGCTGGTGAAGCGGTCGCCGGTCGAGTCGGCCGGGCCTGCGCACATCGCCACGCTGAAGACGTTCGACCCGCCGCTGAAGACGCTCGAAGGCGAGGGATTCCGCGGCGTCGAGCGGCGCGCGAAGCGTTTCCTGCTGCCGACCGACGACGACGAGCTGGTGGTGATGGTGCACCTGATGAGCGCCGGCCGGCTGAAGTACGTGGAGAAGGGCGGCAAGGGTGCGAAGACACCGGTCTTCCGGTTGCGCTTCGCCGACGGCGGTGAGCTGCAGCTCACCGAGGCGGGCTCGAAGAAGCGCGCGGGCGTGTGGCTTCTGCGGCCCGACGCAGTCCGCGAGGAGCTCGCCTACCTCGGCCCGGAGGCAAACGCGCTCAGCGTCGAGGACGTCGCGCGCATACTCGCCTCGGACTCACGGCGGCTGCACTCGCTGCTCCGCGACCAGCGGCTGATCGCCGGCATCGGGCGCGCCTGGGCGAACGAGATCCTCTGGGTCGCGCAGCTCTCTCCGTATGCGCTGTCGGGCCAGGTCGACGGCGACCAGACGGAGCGGCTGCACGCGGCGATCCGCTCCGAGATGGACCGCGGGCTCGAGCTGCGCCTCGCCGGCGCCAACGACGACAAGACGTACCGCGTGCACCGGAAGCTCGGCCATCCCTGCGAACGGTGCGGCACACCGATCGCGCAGGTCGACTTCGAAGAGCACACGATCTTCTACTGCCCGTCGTGCCAGACCGACGGACGCGTGCTGAAGGACCGGCGACTGTCAAGGCTGTTGAAGTGATCGACCATATCGGCATCGCCGTCGCGGATTACCGGCGAAGCAAGGCGTTCTACGAGCGAGCACTCGCGCCGCTCGGTTTCACGCTCTTGATGGAGTTCGCCGACGCGGCCGCCGGATTCGGCAGGGAGGGCGACCATCGGCCGTCCTTCTTCCTCGAAGCAGAAGGTGAGCCGCCGCGCGGCCGGCTGCACATCGCGTTCGAAGCAAGCACGCGCGAACAGGTCGACGCCTTCCATGCAGCCGCGGTCGCAGCCGGGGGAGCGGACAACGGCGCACCCGGTCTGCGCTGGTACCACCCCGACTACTACGGCGCGTACGTGCTCGACCCCGACGGCAACAACATCGAAGCGGTGTGCCATCGGCAGGCGTAGCGTCGCCGCTCTCGCCGTGTTGTTGCTCGCCGGCTGCGGCGGCCACAAGGCAACGCTGCCTCCGGTCGCGCCCGCCTACCCGGGCGCGACGGATGCGAAGACGGCCAAGGCGGCGTCGTACACGTCGACCGACTGGACGCTCCCCGCCGGCACACACGACACCACCGTCTACGACTGGTACGTCGCGAAACTGACGAAACTCGGCTGGAAGGTGACGCAGCGGAACGAGACCGGCGTGCACGCCGAGAAGGGCCGCAACACGCTCGACGTCGGCGTGCGCGGGACGACGCTCGAGGTCAACAAGGGATGAAGGTCGAGCGCGTCAGCGAGGCGAGCGACGAGCTCGTCGAAGCTCTCGTCCGGCTGCTCCCGCAGGTCTCGACGACCGCACCGGCGCCGACGCGCGATAGCGTCGCCGACCTGCTCGCGCGCAACGACCACTATGTCCTCGTCGCACGCGACGACGACGGACGCATCGTCGGCTCGCTCACGCTGATCGTGTACCGGACCATGGGCCGCGTGCAGGGCACGATCCACGACGTGGTCGTGGACGAGACGTCGCGCGGACAGGGCATCGGCGAGGCGCTGACGGTCGACGCGCAGCGTCTGGCGGTGGGCGCCGGCGCAGAGTCGGTCCGGCTCACCTCCCGCAGCCACCGCGCGGCCGCCCACCGGCTCTACGAGCGGCTCGGGTTCGAGCCGGTCGACACCCAGGTGTACGTCTGGCGCCCCCACTAGTGTCCCGCCGCATGATCAGGACGCAGCCGACACGCGGGGGCTGGCTCGAGGTGGTGTGCGGGCCGATGTTCTGCGGCAAGAGCGAGGAGCTGATCCGCCGGCTGCGCCGCGCGGAGATCGCCGGTCAGCGCGCGCTGGTCGTGAAGCCCGCGCTCGACAACCGCTACGACGTCGCCCACGTCGTCTCGCATGCCGGCGCGAAAATGCGCGCCGTCGCGGTCGAGAGCAGCGCGGACATCCCGCGCCTGGCGAACGGCTACGACGCGGTCGGGATCGACGAGGTGCAGTTCTTCGACGACGCGATCGTCGAGGCGATCGAGGAGCTCGTCTCCCGCGGCACGCGCGTCGTCGCGGCCGGGCTCGCCCAGGATTTCCGCGGCCAGCCGTTCGGCCAGATGCCGACGCTGCTCTGCGTCGCGGAGTTCGTCGACAAGCTCGAGGCCGTCTGCCACCGCTGCGGCGGCCCGGCGACGATGACGCAGCGGCTGCTCGACGGGAGGCCGGCGCCGTTCGGCGGCGAGACGATCCAGGTCGGCGCGCTCGACTCGTACGAGGCTCGCTGCCGCGCCTGCTTCGAGCCGGGCGAGGATGTCTCCGGCCTCGTGGCCTCGGGCCAGCCTTCGCGCTTAGCTTGGCGTCAAGAAGTTCGATCATAAGTATCTTGACATAAAGCTATTCCTGCGGTCTACTAGCGCCTCCACGACAGGGAGGGCGCATGACCGCCACCAAGGCTTCGAACTCAGTGATCGCGCTCGACGAGACTGCCCGCGAGACGGCGAAGGACGGGCGCGCGTTCGTGCGTGTCCGCCACGAGCTCGGCATCGACGCGTTCGGCGTCAACGCGACGTACCAGGCGACCGCCGGAGAACGCGTGATCGGCGAGCACGACGAAATGAACCCCGGAGCCGGCGAGCACGAGGAGCTCTACGTCGTCGTCAACGGCGGCGCGAAGTTCACGGTCGACGGCGAGGAGATCGACGTGCCTCAGGGATCCGCGATCGCGATCGCGCCGGAGAGTGTGCGCTCCGCGATCGCCACCGAGGATGAGACGCTGGTCGTCATCGTCGGCAACAAGCGCGGCGCGTATGCCGGAGGCGCCGGAGCCGCGATGGGGAACTTCCTCGAGCTGCACGGCAACAAGGACTACGCGGGCGCACTGGCGGCAGTCAAAGGCGCATTCGAAGCCCATCCCGGCAACCCGCTCGTCTACTACAACGTCGCGTGCATGGAGAGCATGCTCGGGCACCACGACGAGGCGCTCGCGGCGCTCGAGGAGTCGCTCTCGAAGTGGCCGAAGTACAAGGAGCTCGCCGCCGGCGACGACGACTTCGCGTCGCTGCGCGACGACCCGCGGTTCCAGGCGCTCGTCGCTTAGGGCGCGAGCCCGACCCAGCCCCAGCGCGGCACCGGCTCGCGCTGGGGCACCACGGACCCGACCGGCGCGTACCCCACGACGCGGTCGACCGCCCAGCGCATGTACGCCGCCATCGCGGCACGGAACTCCTCGTCGTCGGGCAGGCGGGCCTCGTCGAGCGACGCGAGGAAGGACGCGAAGAAGCGCTCCCCTGCGTCCCCGATGTCGCCGACGCCCGCGTGCAGGCCGAGCACCTCCGACTCCTCGAGCTCGGCCACCGGCCCGCCGAACACCTCACCCCAGTACGCGGCGAGCCGCTCGACGTGCTGCGGATGCCCGCCGTGGGAGAACGGGTGGTTCAAGACGGGGTCGGCCAGGCAGCGCGCGTAGTGCGCGCGAACCAGACGGAGCATGGCTTCCGCGCCGCCGGCATGTTCGTAGAGCGACGGCCTCACGATAGTGTGGGTTATAGCCCTCCGTCACGAAAGGCAAGCGAGATGAAGACACGGATCACTCTGGTTGCGGCCGCGCTTGCTGCGCTCGCTGCGGCCGTGCTCGGCACGACCGCCTCGGCTCATTCGGCCGCGGTCGCTGCGAGCTGCCCGACGGGCCACTCCGGCCAGCTCACGATCGGCACCGACAACCCGGCCTACCCGCCGTGGTACGCCGGTGGCTCGCACAGCAAGTTCTGGAAGATCAACGACCCGTCGACCGGCAAGGGGTACGAGTCCGCCGTCGCCTACGCGATCGCGAAGCAGCTCGGCTACTCCCGCGCGCAGGTGAAGTGGACGTGGGTCCCCTTCAACAAATCGTTCGCGCCCGGCCCGAAGTCGTTCGACTTCGACATCAACCAGATCTCGTACACCCCGGCGCGCGCGAAGGTCACCAGCTTCAGCGTGTCGTACTACGACGTGAACCAGGCGCTCGTCGTGAACAAGGGCACGAAGATCGCTTCCGTGCACAGCGTGGCCGGGCTGAAGAGCTTCAAGCTCGGAGCGCAGCTCGGCACGACGAGCTACGCATTCATCAAGTCGACGCTCAAGCCGTCGCAGCAGCCTGCGGTGTACCCGACCAACGCGGGCGCCGTGCTCGCGCTGAAGAACAAGCAGATCGACGGTCTCGTCGTCGACCTGCCGACCGCGTTCTACGTCACCGCGGTGCAGGTGCCGAACAGCAAGATCCTCGGCCAGTTCGAGAACCACGGCAAGGCGACCGATCACTTCGGCGTGGTGCTGCAGAAGGGCAGCGCGCTGACTTCGTGCGTCAACAAGGCGATCACGAAGCTGCGTGGTAACGGAACCCTCGAGAAGCTGCAGCAGCTGTGGCTGGCGAAGGCGACCGGCGCGCCGATCTTGAAGTAATCCCGCCTTCACCGCGCTTCGGCCTGGGCCCCGGCCCGGGCCGAAGCGTGGCGATCGCGGTTGCGAGCACGGTCGTCTTCTTCACGATCGTCGTGCTCGCGATCACGCACGCGCCCGGCTGGCACCAGGTGCGCAGCGAGTTCTTCAACTGGGCGGAGTTCAAGTCGACGTTCCCGGAGATCGCGCGCGGGTTCGTCCTCAACATCAAGATCTTCAGCATCGCGGAGGCGATCATCCTCGTCTTCGCGCTGTTCCTCGCGGTGCTGCGCAGCCTGCCCGGACCGGTGTTCTTCCCCCTGCGCGCGCTCGCGATCATCTACGCCGACCTGTTCCGCGGCATCCCGACGATCCTGGTGATCGCGATGCTCGGCTTCGGGGCGCCGGCGCTCGGCCTGAGCTACCTGCCGAGGTCGGTGATCTTCTGGGGCATCGTCTCCCTC
>DASZBP010000395.1:0-2864 GCA_035943915.1 Gaiellaceae bacterium
GTCTCGGCTTGGTCGCGAACACGCCGCGTCAAAACTTTCCGGTTGAACGTCTAACTTCATCGACGTTCACTCTGTCCGCGTAGATCGTTCACTGCACCTCTGTACCGACCGCGCGTAACTCGGATGAACTCGGGCGACGGCCCCGCAATACCTCTCGACAACGCGTTCTTCACGGACGACTTCTTGACCGGGCGCCCGAGCAGAGCCTCGACCAGTCCGTGAATCTCGATGAATCGCAGATCGCCTGACTCTGCGACAACGCTTCGCACGGCAGCAGTGACATAGGAAAGCTGTTGTGGAACAGCCGGCCGAGAGCCCTGCTTCCGAGGGGAGCGGTCACGGTCGCTGAGTACGGTGAGGGCTTTGGCCGTGTCAGGGTGTGAAAGGGCGTTGATAAGGTCTACTTTCTCTTCGAGTCGCCTCTACGGTTTCTTGAGCTTCCGCCAGCCGCCCGCGCGGTTGTTCGCGACGATCTGCTTGAGCATCGCCTTCAGCGGTTCCGTCTTTATGGCCTCTCCGCGGCGGAAGGCAATCGTTCGTGCGGTCTTGTTGTCGTGACCGCCGCTGATGATCCCGTGAGGGTCGCGGACGATGCCGCCGTCGTAGAGGAAGGGGTTGACGTGATCCTTCGCGGCGAGGAACGCGCAGACGTTGCCGTCGAGCACGAAGTAGGGCCTGTCGCGCCTCTTGATGGTCTCGCTCATCTCAGCGTCCACGTCGTGGATGAGGTCACGAAGGCGGCGACCGATCTCTTGCTGCCAATCAGGTAGTCCAGCGAGAAATGCGTCGACACGCGGATCGCAGTCGTAGTCTGATTTCGACGGCAAGCTCAGCCTCTCGGTCCCAGGCCGATCAGGAGCAACGACAGCGCGTCAAGGAGAGTCTCCCTGAGCGAAAACGGCGGCGGCTCGGCGGTCCAGCGGACGATGACCCCCGCGTAGACGTCGAACAAGAGCCGCCCCGTCAGTTCTGGATCGATGTCGGCGGCGAGCTCGCCCCGCTTCTGTCCGGCCGCGACGAGGTCCGCGAGCAGTCGCTCTGTCGATTCCGCGTTGGCGCTGCCGCCGGTGCGCAGCCACGCGTGAACGAGCTCGCGCGTTTCCGTGCGACTGCGTTCGTTCTCTTCCGCGAGCAGAGTGAAGGCTTCAGACAGCGTCTGAACGGAATCGTGGTCGGCGGCCTCCACCAGGGCCACGACGCGGGCCCGCCGGCGGTCGAGATACGCCGTGAGGAGCGCCTGCTTGTCCGCGAAGTGGTTGAAGACGGTCGCGCGAGCCACGTCCGCGCGCTCGGCGATGGCGTTCATCGTCGTCGCCTCGAAGCCGCGCTCGCCAAAGCACGCGATGGCTGCGTCGAGAATCCGCTCTCGCGTCTCCTGGCTGCGACGTTGGGTGCGGGGGCGCACGGTCATAACTGGATCATAGTCTAATAATGGACTAGGATCTAATCATGAGCGACGTGGAGTACTGCGAATTCCCGCCCCCCTGTGGTCTTGGGAGAGAGGTCGCGTGCGTGTGGATGCAACGGGGAGGACGCAGGCACAGCTTTCGGTGCCGAACGGCTCGTCCAGCCTTGCCTACGAGATCGGAAGCAGCGAAGTGCGTCTGCTGGGGCCGCTGACGAAGCCCCGCTGGGCAGCTCCAACCGCGGGCGTCGTCGGGATCAGGTTCCGTCCGGGCGCGCCTTCGCCGAACGTCGGTGGCACACCGCATGACCTGCGAGATGCGGAGGTTCCGCTCGACCTTTGCTGGGGTCGGGCCGGCAGGCAGCTCGGGGAGGAGCTGTCAGCGGCGACTTCAGCCTCTGCGGCGCTCGCGCTGCTCGTCGCTTCGCTGCGACGGCGACTCGACTGCCAGCCACCGCAAACGCGTCTCGCAGCCGACGTTCTGGAGCAGCTGCAGCCGTGGCGCGCGAACACGATCGGTGCTGTGAGCGGAGCGCTCTTCCTGAGCGAGCGTCAACTCCGTCGGCGCGTCGAAGCGATCTTCGGCCTCGGCCCAAAACAGTTGCAGAGCCTCTTGCGGTTTCAGGCGTTTCTGGCGTTCGCCGACGGCACAGACCGTCTCGAGCGGCTGGCTCGTCTGGCGCTCTCGGTCGGATACGCAGACCAGTCGCACCTGACCCGGGACTCCGTCCGGTTCACCGGGATGCCGCCCGGCCGGCTCATGCGGACGCTCGCGACAAGTTGTCGCGCCCGTCACGATCACACCGTCTCCTATGCACCGCTACGCGTCCGATTTCTCCAAGACCAGGGCCGCGGCGCGCGTGCAGCCTTCGGCTCGACGCGAGTCGCCACCTGATCGACAATCACCGCTAGCCACAAGGAGACCGATGATGACGCAGGGCCTGGAATCGATCACACCACATCTCGTCGTCCGCGATCCAGCGGCCGCTTCTGCTTGGTATCAACGGGCGCTCGGTGCCCGCGAGGCGAGCCGTGTCCCGCTCCCCGACGGCAAGGTGATGACGATCGAGCTTGTCTTCGGCAGCTCGACGGTGATGATCGCCGACGAGTTTCCGGACTTCGGCATCCTCTCGCCGCTTTCGGTTGGCGGCACATCCGTCGTGCTCAACCTCGAGGTCTCCGACGCCCATGCGGCCTGGGCGCGAGCGCTTGCGGAAGACGCCGAGGTCATCCATCCGATCGCCGATCAATTCTGGGGCGACCGGCAGGGGCAACTGCGCGATCCGTTCGGTCACAAGTGGAACATCGCGCAGCATCTCCGCGACGTCCCGCAGGCCGAACTCGTCGAGGCCGCGGCAGCGGCGTTTGGAGGCTGATCGCAGGATGAGTGGAATTCGCGAGCTGCGCGTGGTGCTGACCGTTGATGACCTCGACGAAGCTGTTTCCTTCTATCGCGACG
>DASZBP010000396.1:0-4065 GCA_035943915.1 Gaiellaceae bacterium
CCGAGCATTCTTCCACGATTTGCCCCGGAAATCAGGGATTCCGTCCGGGCCGCTCCGTACGGTGAACGGCCCCCATGCAGATCGGAACCTGGCAACTCGCTCCCTGCTCTCACGTCGAGGTCTCTGCCCTCGCGGAGGCACTCTCAATCGACGAGGTCACCGCCTCCGTCCTGATCCGGCGCGGCTACTGCGACGTGGACGACGCGCGCCGCTTCCTCCACGGGGCGCTGCCGGGGCACGACCCGTTCGCGCTCGGCGACATGCGCGCCGCGGTCGAGCAGCTGCGCGCCGCGATCACGGCCGGCAAGCGCATCTGCGTCCACGGCGACTACGACGCCGACGGCATCTGCGCCACAACGCTTGCGGTGCTGCTGCTGCGCGAGGCCGGGGCGGACGCCGCCTGGCACCTGCCGTCGCGCTTCGAGGAGGGCTACGGGCTGAACGGCCAGACGCTGTCGCGTCTTGCCGAGGAGGGCTTCGATCTCGTGCTGACCGTCGACTGCGGCATCACCGCCGTCGAAGAGGTGGCACACGCACACGCACTCGGGCTCGAGGTGGTCATCACCGACCATCACCGGCCCACCGACACGTGGCCCGCCTGCCCGGTCGTCGCGCCGCTGAAGGGCGACTACCCGTTCACGGGGCTGTGCGGGACCGGGGTGGTGTGGAAGCTCGCGCAGGCTCTGCTCGGCGCTGAGCATCCGTTCATCGAGAAGCACCTCGACCTCGTGGCACTGGCGACCGTCGCCGACGTCGTGCCGCTGGTGGACGAGAACCGCGGGCTCGCGCTGCTCGGTCTTCGCCGGCTCGCGCAGACGCAGAAGGTCGGGCTGCGCGCGCTCATGCGCGTCGCGGGCGTGGATCCGGCTGCGGTCGACGAGTCGTCGATCGGCTTCCGGCTCGCGCCGCGCATCAACGCGTCCGGCCGCCTCTGCCGTCCCGAGGCTGCGCTCGCGCTGCTGCTCACCGAGGACGAGCGCGAGGCGAACGAGCTCGCTAATGAGCTCGAGACGCTGAACAAGGAGCGGCAGGCAGTCGAGGACCGCATCCTCCGCGCTGCGGTCGCGCAGATCGAGGAGTGGCCGGAGGCGCGTCGCCGAAAGCGCGGTTACGTCGTCGCCGGCGAGGACTGGCACGAAGGCGTGATCGGCATCGTCGCGTCGCGCCTGGTCGAGCGTTATAGCCGGCCGGTCGTGTTGATCGCCGGCACAGACGGCCACTGGAAGGGCTCAGGTCGCTCGGTCTCGGCGTTCGACCTGCACGGTGCGCTTGGTGCATGCGCGGCGCATCTCGTTCGCTTCGGCGGGCATCGCGCCGCCGCAGGCTTGACGATCGACGCCGCATCGGTCGAGTTGTTCGCAGCCGCCTTTGGTGAGCACGCGGACGCAACGCTCTCCGACGAGGACCTCGTGCCCGTGACGAAGATCGACGCAATCGTGCCCGGGCCGAAGCTCACGCTTGACATGGCGGGCGAGCTGGGACGGCTTGCGCCGTTCGGTCTCGGCAACCCGTCGGTGACGCTGCTCGTAGACGGCTGCGAGCTCGCAGACCTTTCGACCGTCGGGGACGGCAAGCATCTGCGCTTCCGCGTTCGTCAGCGTGGCCGCGACGCCGGCGCGGCGATCGCATTCGGCCTCGGCGCGCAGCTCGACCGCTTCCGCCGCGAGCAGCGCTACGACGTCGCAGTGAGGCTGCAGGAGAACCGCTGGAACGGCACCGTGTCGCCGCAGCTGGTCGTGCGTCGCGTCTTCGACGCCACCGACGGCTACGAGGAGCTGCGCGACTGGCTCGCCGGGCAGTGGCGTGCCGGGGAGGCCGCGTGGACGCCGGAGGCGCGGGAGATCTTCAGTGAGCTCGAGCTATCAGCGGAGGCTGGGGCGCCAGGGCGGCGTAGCCTCCTCGAATCGCCAACGTTCCGGCACTTGCTCGAGACAAAGCCGGCACTGGCGCAAGCGGCTTAGCCGAATCCAGCTCGGCGAGCATCCGCGCGACTTTCATCAGCTTTCTCCGCTCTCTGCGATTCATCTCCGCTCCACCGCCGGCGAAGCCGGCGGCTCCGCTACTTGTGAATCTCCGTCGAGCCTACGATTCATGGCCCGGCAAGATTCCGCGCTGCGGCCGCGAATCCTTCTGCAAAAGGAGGGGGATACACTGAATCGATGGCAGTAGTCGAGCAGCATGCGGATCTTGTCGAGGAGCTGCTCGCCGAGGTCGAGGCGTACAAGCCGGACGCCGACCGCGAGCTGCTGACCCGCGCCTTCAACTACGCCGCCAACGCGCACGCCGGCCAGGTGCGCGCGTCGGGGCAGGAGTTCATCTACCACCCGTTCGGCGTCGCGAAGATCCTCGCGCAGCTGCAGCTCGACGAGCCGACGCTCGCGGCGGCGCTGCTACACGACGTCGTCGAGGACACTGACGCCGACACGGAGGACATGCGGGCCGAGTTCGGCGAGGAGATCGCGAGCCTCGTCGAAGGCGTGACGAAACTGACGCGCGTCAAGTTCCAGACGCGCGAGCACGCAGAGGCGGAAAACTACCGCAAGCTGATCGTCGCGATGGCCGAGGACGTGCGCGTCATCCTGATCAAGCTCGCAGACCGCATGCACAACCTGCGCACGATCGAGTACCTCGGCAAGCAGAAGCAGATCCAAAAGGCGCGCGAGACGCTCGACGTATACGCGCCGCTCGCGCATCGCCTCGGTATCCACGCGCTCAAGTGGGAGCTCGAGGATCTCTCGTTCCAGACGCTGCATCCGCGCAAGTACGAGGAGATCAAGCAGATGGTCGCCGAGCGGCGCACCGACCGCGAGGAGCACGTGCGGGAAGCGGCGCTCGTCCTGCAGAAGGAGCTCGACAAGGTCGACATCCCGGCGGAGATCTCCGGGCGCGCGAAGCACTTCTATTCCATCTACGACAAGATGGTCCGCAAGGGTCGCGAGTTCAACGAGATCTACGACTTGACCGCGATGCGCGTGATCGTCGAGCGCGGCGGCGAGGAGGGCACGCGCGACTGCTACGGCGCGCTCGGCCTCATCCATTCGCTGTGGAAGCCGATGCCCGGCCGTTTCAAGGACTTCATCGCGATGCCGAAGTTCAACAACTATCGCGCCCTGCACACGACGGTGATCGGTCCGCAGGGCCGGCCGCTCGAGATCCAGGTGCGCACGCGCGAGATGCACGAGACCGCCGAGTACGGCGTCGCCGCGCACTGGCTGTACAAGCGCGGCAAGTCCGACCGCGACCAGGAATGGGTCACGTGGGTCAAGCAGCTGATGGACGAGAGCACGACGGACGAGGCCGACCCGCGCGAGTTCATGAAGAGCTTCCGCACGGATCTCTTCGAGGAAGAGGTGCACGTCTTCACGCCGAAGGGCCAGGTCAAGACGCTGCCGGCGGGGGCGACGCCGATCGATTTTGCCTATGCCGTCCATACAGACGTTGGACATCGCACGGTCGGCGCAAAGATCAACGGGCGCATCGTGCCGTTGCACTACGTGCTGCAGAACGGCGACTTCGTCGAGATCCTCACCTCGAAGCAGGGCCGCGGGCCGTCGCGCGACTGGATGTCGCTCGCGAAGAGCTCGCGTGCGCGGAACAAGATCCGGCAGTGGTATTCGCGCGAGACGCGCGAGGAGACCGAGCAGAAGGGCCGCGACGCGCTCGAGAACGCGCTGAAGGCGCAGAAGCTGCCGTACGCGAAGCTGCGCGGCTCGGCGACGCTCGCGCAGGTCATCCGCGACTCCGGCTTCAAGAAGGCCGAGGACTTCTACCTCGCGCTCGGCTCGGGGAAGCTTCAGTCCGGCGCGATCGTCAACAAGGTCCTTCAGCGGCTGAAGACGGAGCAGGTCGCCGAGGAGGCGCCGGTCGTCAAGGCGCCGCGTGCGCGCGAGACGGTCCAGGGCGCCGACATGGGCGTCGTCGTGCCGGGGGTCACCGACGTGCTCGTCCGGCTCGCCAAGTGCTGCACGCCTGTCCCGGGCGACGAGATCGTCGGCTACATCTCGCTCGGCAAGGGGATCACGATCCATCGGGACGACTGTCCGAACGTGAAGGCGCTGAGGCGAA
>DASZBP010000397.1:0-2053 GCA_035943915.1 Gaiellaceae bacterium
CGCGGAGCCCGGCACGCTCGAGCACTTCCTCGTCGAGCGCTACTGCCTCTACACCGCCGACGGCGGCCGTCTCTACCGCGCCGAGATCCACCATCCCGTCTGGGATCTGCAGTCGTGCGACGCCGAGATCATGCGGAACACCCTCGCACCGGTCCTGCTGCCGGACACCGAGCCGCATGCCCTGTTCTGCGCGCGGCAGGACATGGTCGTCTGGCCGTTGCGCGAGGTGTAGATGACTCCTCAGCGCAGAGCGGCACTGACCTCCGTCGCGGCCGCCGCGATCCTCGTCGTGCTCAAGCTGTCGGTCGGTCTCGCGACGCACAGCCTCGGCCTCGTGTCGGAGGCGGTCCACTCAGGCACCGACCTCGTCGCTGCGCTGCTGACGTTCTTCGCGGTGCGCGTGTCGGCGCGTCCCGCGGACGTCACGCACCAGTTCGGCCACGGGAAGGCGGAGCATCTCTCCGCGCTCGCCGAGGCCGGGCTTCTGTCGCTGGCGAGCCTCTTCATCTCGCTGCGCGCGATCGAGCGGCTCGCCGGGTCGTCGGGTCACGTGCAGCCGCGGTGGTACGCGATCGCCGTTCTGTTCGTGGTGATCGCAATCGATCTCAGCCGCACGATCGTGTCGTGGCGCACGTCGCGCCGTTACGCAAGCGCTGCGCTTGCATCCAACGCGCTCCATTTCGCCAGCGACCTCGCCGGCTCAGTCGCCGTGCTGATCGGCTTGCTGTTCGCGCGTGCGGGCCATCCGAACGCCGACCCGATCGCGGCGCTCTTCGTCGGCGTCCTCGTGCTGCTCAGCGCGGCGCGGTTGATGAAGACGAACACGGATGTCCTCATGGACCGCGCGCCGGCAGAGGCGGAGGAGCGGGCGCGAGCCGCGATTCGCGACATGAGCCCGCGCGTCGAGCTGCGCCGGCTGCGCATGCGGCAGGCGGGCGGCCGCCAGTTCGCGGACGTCGTCATCGGTGTCCCGCCGAGCGCGGGCGTGGGGCAGGGGCATGCGGCCGCTGATGCGGTCGAAGCTGCGGTCGGCGGCGCGCTTCCGGGCGCGGACGTCGTCGTGCACGTCGAGCCGCTCGACGACGCGAACCTGCGCGAGCGCGTGCACGCCGCAGCCGTCGCTGTGCCGCGCGTCCGCGAGGTGCACAACATCTCGCTCGTCGAGATGGACGGGCGGACCGAGCTGTCGCTGCACGTGAAGCTTCCCGGCGACCTGTCGCTCGAGGAGGCGCACGACATCGCGGAGCAGCTCGAGCAGGCGGTGTGCGCCGCGGTTCCCGAGGTGACGGGTGTGCAGACGCATCTCGAGCCGCTGACCGAGACGACCGCGGCGCGCGAGGTCGACGAGGACGCGGCGTCGGTCGCGCGCATCGTCCACGACGTGACCGGTGCCGAGCCGCGAGAGCTCCGTTTCCTGCACACGGACGGCGGGCTCGTAGCGTTCCTCACGCTGGCGCTCGACCCGTCCAGTCGCCTCGCCGATGCGCACGCGCGCGCGTCGGAGATCGAGGAGCGCATCCGCCTCGAACGGCCGGACATCGCCGACGTGATAGTCCATACAGAGCCATGAAGCTCTGCATGTTCAGCCCGAAGGAAATGGATCTCGAGCGCGGTTGGCCGGGCCGGATCGAAGGCGACCGTGTCATCCAGCTCGCCGCGCAGACGTTGCAGTCGTTCTTCACCGCGGGCGGCGCTGCGCGCGAGCACGCCGAGTACGCGCTCTCCGACGTCGACCTCCGCCCGCCGGTGCTGCACCCGCCCGCGGTCCGCGACTTCATGGCGTTCGAGCAGCACGTAGCGAATGCGCGGGCGCTCCGCGGCCAGCCCGTGCCGCAGGAGTGGTACGAGGTGCCGGTTTTCTACTTCTCGAGCCCGGCGGCGATCTACGGCCCCGAGGAGGACGTGCCGTACCCAGAAGGCACGCAGGAGCTCGACTACGAGCTAGAGCTCGCCGCGATGATCGGCGCGGAGGGGCAGATCGCGGGGTACACGGTGATGAACGACTGGTCGGCGCGCGACATGCAGCGGCAGGAGATGCGCGTCGGCCTCGGGC
>DASZBP010000398.1:0-14866 GCA_035943915.1 Gaiellaceae bacterium
TGATCGAGACGATCCTCGCGGCATTCGAGATGGACGCGATCCTCTACGAGCTGCGTGACCACTCGTGCGCGCTGAACGCCGGACGCTGGGACTACATCTTCAGCTGCATCAAGAAGATGGGCGCGCTGCTGCCGGATCGCGGGCAGGTGACGATGACCGTGCCGTTCATGCGCGCGTACTCGCAGTTGCTCGTGAAGACATGCCACGACCGTGACGCGCACGCGATCGGCGGCATGGCCGCGTTCATCCCGTCGCGCCGCGACCACGAGGTGAACGCCGTCGCGCTCGAGAAGGTCGGCGAGGACAAGCGGCGCGAGGCCGGCGACGGCTTCGACGGCACCTGGGTTGCGCACCCCGATCTCGTGCCGGTGGCTATGGCGGAGTTCGACGCAGTGCTCGGCGACCGGCCGAACCAGGTCGACCGCAAGCGCCCGGACGTCGACGTGACGGAGGACCAGCTCGTCGACTTCGACATCCCGGGCGGAGAGATCACCGACGAGGGTCTCCGCGTGAACGCGAGCGTCGGCGTGCGCTACCTGGACGCGTGGCTGCACGGTGTCGGCGCGGCCGCGATCGACAACCTGATGGAGGACGCCGCAACCGCCGAGATCTCGCGCGCGCAGATCTGGTCGTGGGTGCAAGCAGGCCGGTTCGACGAGGCCCGTGTGCGGGACGAGATCGCCCAGGTCGACGCGAGCGACGAGGCGAAGGAGGTCTTCGCGGACGTCGCGCTCAGCGTGCCGTTCAAGGAGTTCCTGACGCCGACCGCGTACGATCACCTGCAGTGAGCCTCGAGAGCACCAAGGCCGACGACGTCGCGACGCTGATCGAGGAGGCGATCGTCTCCGGGGAGTTCGCCCCCGGGACGGTGCTGCGCCAGGAGCAGCTGTCGGAGCGCTTCGGTGTGTCGCGCACGCCGGTGCGCGAAGCCCTGCGGCGTGTCGCTGCGCTCGGTCTCGTCCAGTTCGTCCCGAACCGCGGCGTCCGCGTGCGGACCCTGTCGCACGACGAGCTGCGTGAGGCGTTCGTCGTGCGCTCGGAGCTCGAGGGGCTGATCACAGAGATCGCGGCGCAGAAGTTCACGCGCGACGACCTGCACGAGCTCGAGGAAGCCGAGCGGCGGTTTGCGCGGCTGACGAAAGAGCTCCGCTCGCGCGAGCCGGGCACCGACCGCCGCGCGCTGATGACGGACTGGATGCGCGCGAACCACGCGTTCCACGACGTTCTCTACCGCGTCGCCAACGTCCCGTACATCGAGTCGGTCGCGAAGGGCGCGCGGCGCACGTTCTCCGCGCCCGCGGTGTGGGCTCCGGTGGACGAGGAGCTCGATCGCCTCTACGAGCGCAACCAGGCTGAGCACACTGCGATCCGGCAGGCGCTCGCCGCGAGCTCGGTTCGCGGCGCGCGCGAGCTGGCGCGCGAGCACGTGATGCACTCGTTCGTCCTGCTGCAGACGATCCTCGAGCACGTCGGCGGGAAGCGCGTCGTTCACCACCAGGCCTGAGCTTCGCGGCACGTTCGGCGCGGTCGCGACGACGCACTGGCTCGCGACGAGCGCCGGCATGGCCGTGCTCGAGCGCGGCGGCAACGCGTTCGACGCTGCATGCGCGGCCGGCTTCGTGCTGCAGGTCGTCGAGCCGCATCTGAACGGCCCCGGCGGTGACCTGCCCGCGGTGTTCTGGTCGGAGCAACGTGGCGAGGCGCTCGTGCTTTGCGCGCAAGGGGTCGCGCCTGAGGCGGCGACGATCGAGCGCTACCGCGAGCTCGGCCATGAGCTCGTGCCCGGCGCGGGACTGCTCGCGGCGTGCGTTCCGGGCTCGTTCGGCGGCTGGCTGCTGCTGCTCGAGGAATTCGGGACGTGGGCGCTCGCCGACGTGCTCGCGTTCGCGATCGTCTACGCGGAGAACGGCTATCCCGTCATGCCCGGTATCACCGCGACGATCGAGCGCAGCGAGGCTCTCTTGCGGGAGTGGCCGGCGTCTGCCGAGCTGTATCTCCCCGCGCCGCGTCCCGACTCGATGTTCCGCAACCCGCAGCTCGGCGCGACGTGGCGGCGTGTCCTCGCGGAGCCCGACCCTCGCCGCGCGTACTACGAAGGGTTCGTCGCGGAGGAGATCGACCGCTTCTCGCGCGAGCACGGCGGGCTGATCACCGGTGACGACATGGCGCGCTGGCGCGCGACGCTCGAGCCGGCGGTGAGCGTCGACTATCGAGGACTGACGGTGTGCAAGCCGGGTGCGTGGAGCCAGGGGCCGGCGGGGCTGCAGCAGCTCCGGCTGCTGGAGGGCTTCGACGTCGCGTCGATGTCCGACGCCGAGCTCGTGCACGTGATGACCGAATGCGCGAAGCTCGCATTCGCCGATCGCGACGCGTGTTACGGCGACTCGGCCGACGTGCCGCTCGACCGGCTGCTCTCGCGCGAGTACGCCGACGACCGCCGCAAGCTGATCGGCGACGACGCGAGCGGCGAGCTCCGGCCGGGCCTCGGCCGGCTCCCGCAGTGCCAGGCAGGTGCCAGACACGTGCCAGGCACGGGGGAGCCGACGCGCGGGGACACGGTGCACATCGACGTGGCCGACCGGTGGGGGAACCTCGTGTCGGCGACGCCCAGCGGCGGCTGGCTGCAGAGCTCGCCGACGATCCCCGCGCTCGGCTGGCCGCTCGGATCGCGCGCGCAGATGTTCTGGCTGGAGGAGGGGCTGCCGTCCTCGCTCGCGCCCGGTCGCCGGCCGCGCACGACGCTCTCGCCGGGCATCGTCCTGCGCGACGGCGAGCCGTGGCTCGCGTACGGCACTCCCGGCGGCGACCAGCAGGAGCAGTGGGCGCTGCATGCGCTCGTGCGCCATGTCGACCGCGGGCTGAACCTGCAGGAGGCGATCGACGCGCCCGAGTGGCACACCGACCACCTGATCTCCTCGTTCTACCCGCGCGCTGTCGCGCTTCGTTCGCTCGCCGTCGAGTCGCGACTCGACGGCATCGACGACCTGCGCCGCCGCGGGCACGACGTGACGGTCGAGGCGCCGTGGTCGCTCGGCCGCGTGAGCATGGTGAAGCGCGAGGGCGGGCAGCTCGTGGCTGCGGCGAATCCGCGCGGCATGCAGGGCTACGCTGTCTGCCGATGATGGAGCCCCGTTACGACCCGCATGGCGTCGAAGAGCGCTGGCAGAAGACCTGGGAAGACGAGGGTCTCTACAACGCCGACCCCGATCCCGCGAAGACGCCGTACGTCGACGCGCACCCGCCGCCCAACGTGACGGGCGAGCTGCACATGGGGCATGCGCTCCAGCTCGCGCTCGGCGACCTGATGATCCGAATGAAGCGGATGCAGGGCTTCAACGCGCTGTTCCAGCCGGGTTACGACCACGCGGGCATCTCGACGCAGAACGTCGTCGAGAAGGCGCTGATCGCAGAAGGCACGTCGCGCCAGGAGATCGGCCGCGAAGCATTCGAGGAGCGCGTGTGGGCGTGGCTCCACGAGTACGGCGGCAAGATCCTGCACCAGTTCCGGCGCATGGGCGCGTCGCTCGACTACCGCCGCACGCGCTTCACGATGGACGACGACTACGTGCGCGCGGTGATGCGCTTCTTCGTGCACCTCTACAACCGCGGATGGATCTACCGCGCGAACCGGATCATCAACTGGTGCCCGCATCACGAGACGTCGCTCTCCGACCTCGAGGTCGTGCATGACGACACGGACGACGCGCTTTCGACGATTCGCTATCCGCTCGCAGATGGAGACGGCTACATCGCGATCGCGACGGTGCGTCCCGCGACGATCCCCGCGGACGTCGCAGTCGCCGTGCATCCCGACGACCCGCGCTACACCGCGTTCATCGGGCGCGAGGTCATCGTCCCGTGGACCGAGAATCGCGTGCCGGTGATCGCGGACGAGCGCGTCGAGATCGACTTCGGAACCGGTGCGCTCAAGATCACGCCTGCGCACGACCCGAAGGACTTCGAGATCGGCCGCGAGCACGGCCTGCCCGAGCCGTCGGTGCTCGGGCCCGACGGGCGCATGACGGCCGCGGGCCTCGAAGGGCTGACGCAGGACGAGGCGGCGCAGAAGATCCTCGACTGGTGCAAGGAGCGAGGCCTGCTCGAGAAGCGCGAGCACTACCGGCACAGCGTCGCGTTCTGCGAGCGGTGCCACACGCGCATCGAGCCACGCATCTCGATGCAGTGGTGGTGCGCGATGGAGGAGATCAAGCAACGGCCGCTCGAGGCGCTGCGCAACCGCGAGATCGTCTACCACCCGGAAAGCCAGCACCGCTTCGCGATCGACTCGCTCGAGAACGCGCCGGACTGGAACATCTCGCGGCAGATCTGGTGGGGCCACCAGATCCCGGCATGGTTCTGCTCCGACGGGCATGTCACCGTGCAGGAGACCGAGCCGTCCGCGTGCACTGAATGCGGGTCGACGGAGCTGACGCGCGAGACGGACGTGCTCGACACCTGGTTCTCGTCCGCGATGTGGCCGTTCGCGACACTCGGCTGGCCAGACGACACCGAGAGCTTGCGCCATTTCTATCCCGGCGACCTGCAGACGACCGCGCGCGAGATCATCCGGCTCTGGGAGAACCGCATGATCTTCTCGGGGCTCGAGCTGATGGGCGAGATCCCGTTCAAGGACGTGGTGATCCACTCGACGGTGCTCGCGCCCGACGGCCGGCGCATGTCGAAGTCGCTCGGCACGGGCATCGACCCGCTCGAGCTGATCGAGAAGTACGGCACGGACGCAACTCGCTACGGGCTGATGCGCAACTCGCTGACGCAGGACGTGCGGTTCTCGTACTCCGCGATCGAAGAGGGCGGCAAGCTTGCGAACAAGCTGTGGAACGCGGCGCGCCTTGTCGTCACGGCGTGCGAGGGAGCGCTGCCGGCAGAGAAGCCGTCGTCGCTCGAAGAGCAATGGATGCTCGCGCGCCTGTCTCAGACGCAGCGCCGCATCGAGTCGCTGCTCGCGGACTTCGACTTCGCGCACACGATGGACGAGCTGTACCACGTGACGTTCGACGACTTCTGCGACTGGTACCTCGAAGCGGTGAAGGGTCGGCTGTACGACGGGGACGCGGATGCGCGCGCGACGGCGATGGCCGCGCTCGAGCGGCTGCTGAAGCTGTTGCACCCGGCGCTGCCGCACGTGACGGAGGAGATCTGGTCGTTCCTGCCGGAGCGCACGTCGAGGCTGATCGTCGCGCCGTGGCCGGAGGCGGGTGACGAGTCGACGGCGGATGCGCTTGCGCGCGTGCAGGAGCTCGCCGTCATGTTCCGGCGCTCGGGCGTCGTGCCGCCGCTCGAAGGCGACGAGAAGCGGATCTTCGATGCGGTGGTGAAGCCAGAGCGCGTCGCAGTGAACGGCAACGCCGATGCGGAGATTGCGCGGCTGCGCAAGGAGATCGAGCGCGGCGAGAAGATGCTTGGCAACGAGCGCTTCGTGGCAAACGCGCCGGCCGACGTTGTGACGGCGGAGCGTGAGAAGCTCGAGCGCTACCGCCGCGAGCTCGATGCCATCGGCGGCTGAGCTCGCCGACGCACTCTTTTCACACCTTTGTTGCGCTCCCGTTCAGGAACCTGGCACCGACATGTCCGCTAGCGACGATCTCGTGTGGGTGGCTGCCACCGGACACGTCGCATGGCTGGAGTCGCTCTCCCCGTGGCCGAAGGACGGGTTCGGCACCGAGCGGATGCGTGCGCTGCTCGACGCGCTCGGCAACCCGCAGAGGCAACTCGACACCGTGCACGTCGTGGGCACGAAAGGAAAGTCGACCGCCACGCGCCGTATCGCGCGCACGATCGGCGGGCCGGCGTACACGTCGCCGCACGTCGAGGGCTGGCACGAGCGGCTCGACACCGATCCAGCCGGCTTCGTCGAGGCCATCGCACGCGTGCGCGGCGCCGCCGAGGAGGTGAACGCGACCCAGTTCGAGACGCTCACCGCCGCGGCGTTCGCCGACTTCGCAGCACGCGGCGCGCATATCGCCGCGATCGAGGCGGGGCTCGGCGGCCGCCATGACGCGACGAACGTGATCGACGCTCGCGTCGTGCTGCTGACCAACGTCGGCCTCGAGCACACCGACGTCCTCGGCGAAACGCGCGAGCTGATCGCCGCGGAGAAGCTCGCTGTCGCGCGCGACGACGCGATCGTGGTCCTCCCGGACGATGAGTTCGCGCACGTGGTCCCCGGCCGCGACGTGCGGATCGGCGGTGCGCGCGAAGCCGCCTCCGCGTTCCTCGGGCGCGACGTCGAGCTCGCCGAGGCGAGCTTGCCCGGCCGGCTCGAGATTCGCGGCGACGAGGTCCGCGACGGGGCACACACGCCGGAAGCGGTCGACTGGCTCCTGGCGCGGCTGCCCGCCGCGGACTACGTCGTGGTCGCGTCGGTCCTGGGCGACAAGGATCTCGACGGCATCCTGCAGCGCCTGGGCCGGGCAGGGCGGACGCTCGTCGCAACGCAGTCGACGAGCCCGCGCGCACTGTCGGCCGAAGCCGTCGCCGCGGCCGCCAAAAACCACTTCGCGACCGTCGAGACCGAGCCCGACCCGGGCCGTGCGCTGGCCCGGGCAAGAGGCAAAACGACCCGGGTTCTCGTCGCGGGCTCGCTGTATCTCCTTGCCGATCTCTCCGATTACGACTGAAATGCTTACGATGAGCCGGTCCAGTGAACGCGTCAGCGTCTTCCTCTTCGCCCTCACCCTGCTCGGCCTGTTCGTCGGGGCCGCGTTTGCAGTTGGGTATCTCGTAGGAAGAATCCTGCTGTGATCCTCGCGAGCGCCTTCGGCAGCGTGCACGACTTCTTCCATTCCTCGGCGTGGTACGTGATCCGCAACCTGGCGATCCTGCTCGTGATCGTCTTCTGGGTCGCGACGGTGTACTGGGTCTACAAGGACGCGCGCCGCCGCGTCTCGGACAAGCTGCTCGTGTGGGTGTCGACCGCGCTCGGCGTGATCCCGTTCCTCGGCCCGCTGATCTACATGCTCTTCCGCCCGCCGGAGTACCTCGACGACGTGCGCGAGCGCGAGCTCGAGATCCGCGCGATGGAGGAGCGGCTCGGCGGCGGCACGGCGCGCTGCCCGGTCTGCCGCGCGCACGTGGACGACGACTTTCTCGTGTGCCCGGTCTGCACGACGCGACTGCGCCAGGCGTGCACGAGCTGCGGCAAGCCGCTCGAGTCGGCGTGGCAGCTGTGCCCGTACTGCGAGACGCCGGTGCCGGCCGAAGCGACGGCGGTGACTGCGCCACCCAAGCGCACTCGCACGCGGGCGCCGCGCGCCAGCAGCTAACCTGCGCGCCGCATGGCCGTTGAACGCACACTGATCCTGGCAAAGCCGGACGCCGTCGAGCGCAATCTCGCCGGCGAGATCCTCGCGACGTTCGAGCGCCGCGGCCTGAAGCTGCGCGCCGCCCGCCTCGTGACTGCGCGCCGCGAAGTGGGCGAGACCCACTACGCGGAGCACAAGGAGAAGCCGTTCTTCGGTGAGCTCGTCGACTTCATCACCTCGGGCCCGACGCTCGCGTTCGTCCTCGAGGGCGAGGGGGCGATCGCCACGTGCCGCGTCACGATCGGCGCGACGAACCCCGCCGAGTCGGCGCCCGGGTCGCTGCGCGGCCGGTACGCGCTCGCGATGCCGAACAACCTCGTCCACGGCAGCGACTCGCCCGAGTCCGCCGAGCGCGAGATCGGGATCTGGTTTCCCGATGGCCTCGCCTGACTCGTCCGACTGGCGTAGCGACGCGGCGAAGAACGCTGCGACCTGGACCGAGGCCAACGCCGAGTACACCGACAAGAACGCCGAGGACAACTGGGCGCTCGGCGACATCCACTGGGGCGTCTGGTCGGTTCCCGAGAGCGAGCTGAAGGTCCTGCCCGACGTTGCGGGCCTCGACATCGTCGAGCTCGGCTGCGGCACCGCGTACTTCTCCGCCTGGCTCGCGAAGCTGGGTGCGCGTCCCGTGGGCGTCGACATCACGCCCGCGCAGCTCGCGACGGCGCGGCGCATGATGGAGAAGACCGGCATCGAGTTCCCGCTCGTCGAGGCGGATGCCGGCGAGACCGGCCTGCCCGACGCGAGCTTCGACATCGTGTTCTCCGAGTACGGCGCGTCGATCTGGGTCGACCCCTACCGCTGGATCCCCGAGGCCGCGCGCCTGCTGCGCCCGGGCGGCCGGCTGATCTTCCTGCGCAACTCGACGCTCGCCATCCTCTGCGCGACCAGCACCGGCACGTCCGAGACGCTGCAGATGCCGCAGTTCGGCATGCACCGCTTCGAGTGGCCGGACGAGCCGGGCGTCGAGTTCCAGCTCGCGCACGGCGAGTGGATCGACGTGTTGCGCGCGAACGGCTTCGAGATCGAGCGCCTCGTCGAGATCCAGGCGCCTGCGGACGCCGAGACGCACTCAAATTACTCCTACATGCCGGCCGAATGGGCGAAGAAGTGGCCGTCGGAGGAGATATGGGTAGCCCGCCTGAGTTGCCGCTCAGGCGGCGGCGAAGCCACCGTCTGAGCATGTCCGGCTCCCGCAAGCGTACGCCGGTTTCCCCGCTGATCCTCGCGTCGCGCTCGCCGCAGCGCCGCGCGATCCTCGAGCAGCTGCGCATCCCGTTCGAGGTCGTCGACCCGGACTTCGACGAGGTCGAGGGAACGTCGCCGCTCGAGCGCGCCATCGGCAAGGCGCGCAGCGTCGAGTGCGTCGACGAGCGGCCCGTGCTCGGCGTCGACACCGAGGTGCTGCTCGACGGGGCGCTGCTCGGCAAGCCCGCCGACGCGACCGAGGCGGAGGCGATGCTCGAACGGCTCGCCGGCCGTACGCACGAGGTCGTCGCCGGCCTGTGCCTCCGCACGCTTGCGTGGGAGGAGACCCATGAGGAGACCACCCTCGTCACATTCCGAACGCTGACGCCGCGCGACCTCGCGATGTACATCTCGAGCGGCGAGTGGGAGGGACGCGCCGGCGGCTACGCGATCCAGGGGCTCGGTGCATCGCTGGTCGAGCGCATCGAGGGCGACTACCTGAACATCGTCGGCATGCCGGTGACGAAGCTCGTTGCGTTGCTCGCCACGCGCTTCGCCGGCGTGTATGGCTTTGGTTGACGACGCGCTCGTCCGGCGTCTCGTCGACGAGCAGTTCCCGGAGTGGCGCGACCTGCCGCTCACGCGCGTCGAGCCCTCGGGCACCGACAACGCGATCTTCCGACTTGGCGACGAGCTGGCCGTACGAATGCCCCGCCGGCCGGATGCGACCCCCGAGAACGACAAGCTGCACGACTGGTTGCCTCTTCTCGCACCCCAGCTCCCGGTCGAGGTGCCGCTACCGGTCGCGCTTGGCCGTGGTCTGTCGGTCGTGACCTGGGTCGTCGGCGAGACGCCAATCGGGCAGACGATCGACGCTGACGAGCTCGTCGCATTCGTGCGCGCGCTCCAACGGTGTGACACGAAGGACGCGCCGCAGCCCGGCGCGGGCCGTGGCAATCCGCTCGGCGATCGCGACGAATACGTGCAGCTGGCGCTCGATCAGCTTGACGTTCCCGGCGCGCGCGAATTGTGGACGCGCGCGTGCGCGGCACCCGAGTGGAGTCGCGAGCGCGTCTGGCTGCACGCCGACATCGACGCGCGCAACGTGCTCGTGCGTGACGGGCACCTCACCGGAGTGATCGACTGGGGATGCATGGGAATCGGCGACCCCGCCGTCGACCTGATGGCAGCGTTCAAGCTGCTCGACGCCGCCGGTCGCGAACGCTTTCGCGAGGCGCTGGCGATCGACGAGGCGTCATGGCTGCGCGCGGAGGGGTGGGCGCTCTCGCAGGCGTTGCTCGCGCTCAACTTCTACACCCTGGAGACGAACGCGACCCTCGTGCGCGAAGCCGAGCGGTGGCTCGCGCAGCTCGATCTCTAGTCGAGCCAGCCGCCGTACGGCACGAGCGCGCCCCTGCCGAACCGCGCGTATGCCTCGCTCGGCTCCGTCGTCTCCTGCTCGACGCTCGCGCCGTGACGCGCTGCCGCTTCGTCCACGGGGTACGCGCCCCACCCGATCCCGGTCGAATTGTCGCGCGCACCGACCGCGACGATCACACACGGCCCCCCGACGATCGTGTGCTTCGCGCCGGCCGGGCAGTGCACGAAGTCGAAAGCGCGTAGCGCCCGCTCCTCGCCCTCGACGATCAGGACAGCCGTGCCGGCGAGTACGAGGAAGTCCTCCTGATCCGCCTCCCAGTGGTACATCGACATCGGCTCGCCCTCGCAGAGCACCTGGAGGTTGATGCCGAGCTGGTGGAAGTCGAGCGCGCCCTCGAAGCCCGCGCCTTCGAATTCGCAGAGCACCCCGCGGCCGGGCCGCTGCCACCACTGCGTCTCACGCGCGTTGAGCACGAACCACCCGTCGCCTTTGGGCACGAGTCCGTTCGGCGTCTCGACCAGCTCTGCCTCGTCCACGGGGGCAGCTTGACATGTCCACACTGCACACCTATTATCTAGTTAGCTAGATATTTGCCATGATCAGATTTCACCTAGAGCGCTCCGGCGTCCCGACCTACCTCCAACTGGTGCAGCAGGTGCGCCAGGCGGTTCGCCTCGGCGTTCTCGAGCCGGGCGACCAGCTGCCGACGGTGAAGGAAGTCGTCGGCACGCTCACGATCAACCCGAACACCGTGCTGCGGGCGTACAAGCAGCTCGACCTCGAGGGGATCGTCGAGGGCAAGCGCGGAGTCGGCACGTTCGTCGCCACCGACGCGCGCCCTGTTCCGCCGGACGACGACCGCAAGCTGCTGCGCACGTCACTCGAGCGCTGGCTCCAGCGGGCGCGTGCGGCGGGACTCGACGATGAGGAGATCGCAATGCTGTTCGACGACACGATCCGCCCGCCGGCCATCTCGAGGGTCGCATGAGCGCGATCAGCACAGACGCGCTCGGCAAGCGCTACGGCTCGAACTGGGCGCTGCGCGACTGCACGCTCGAGATCCCTACGGGCTCGGTGACCGCGCTCGTCGGCCCGAACGGAGCCGGCAAGACGACGCTGCTCAAGCTCGTCGTCGGGCTGACGCGCCCGAGCGAGGGAACTGTCGAGGTTCTCGGCCGGACGCCGCGTGACGACGAGCGCGAGCTGATGCCGAAGGTCGGCTTCGTCGCGCAGGATCACCCGCTGCACGCGGGGTTCACTGTCGCCGAGATGCTGAAGCTCGGGCAGCGCCTGAACCCCAGCTGGAACGACGACATCGCGCGACGCCGCATCGAGCGTCTTCGGCTGCCGCTCGACCGCAAGGTCGGCAAGCTCTCCGGTGGGCAGCAGTCGCAGGTCGCGCTGACGCTCGCACTCGCGAAGCAGCCGGAGCTGCTCTTGATGGACGAGCCCGTCGCATCCCTTGATCCGCTTGCGCGGCGCGAGTTCCTCAACTCGGTGCTCGAGGCCGTCACCGAGCACGAGATGACGGTTGTTCTGTCTTCGCACATCGTCGCCGACCTCGAGCGCGTGTGCGACCACCTCGTGATCCTTTCGGAGTCGCGGCCGTTGCTCGTCGCGCAGATCGAGGACGTCGTGGCGAGTCATCGCCTCCTGACCGGTCCGCTCGCGGACGCCGCCGACGTCGCCCGCGTGCATGACGTGATCCGCGCGTCACACACCAAGCGGCAGACCACCCTGCTCGTGCGCGCGAACGGGCACGTCTACGACGCGAAGTGGGAGCTGCACGAGGTCGACCTCGAGGAGATCGTTCTCGCGTACCTCGGCTACGGGGCCGAGGTCTTCGAGGTCGCATCGTGATCTGGCTCGGCTGGCGTCAGCAGCGGACCGAAACGGTGATCGCGGCCGCGATCCTCGCGCTCGTCGCGGTGATCCTCGTGCCGGTGGGCATCGAGATGGCGCATGCGTACACGCGCGACGGGCTCTCGCACTGCCTGGGCGCGACGCAGCGCCCGCTGTGCGACGAGCTCGTAGGGAACTTCCAGCAGCGGTTCGACAAGTACAACTCCTTGGTCGGTTGGTTCAACCTCGTGCCGGGGCTGTTCGGGGTCGCGCTCGCCGGGCCGTTCGCGCTCGAGCTCGAGCGGGGCACCCACCGGCTGGCCTGGACACAGAGCATCACGCGGCGGCGCTGGGTGGCTACGAAACTCGGTCTCGCCACGGGATCGACGCTGGTGGCCTCAGCAGTGCTGATCGCGATCCTGGTGTGGTGGCGCCAGCCGCTGGTGAAACTGGACGGCCGGATGGACAACGGGGCGTTCGACGCGCAAGGCACCGTCATCCTCGGCTACGGCCTCTTCGCGTTGGGTCTCGCGCTCGCCATCGGCGCGCTCTGGCGGCGGGCGATCCCCGCGGCGATGGTCGCCTTCGTCGGCTACTTCATCGCACGGATCTTCGTCGACACCTGGCTGCGGCAACGTTTCATCACCCCGAAGACCGTGACCTGGCCGGCCGGCAAGGATCAGCCCGCCTCGCTCGCTCGCAGCTGGGTGTTCACCGAGTACCCGAGCAACGCCGCAGGCACCAAGATGCAACCGGTTCCGCGCGCCTGCTTCAGCGGCACGCATGCGAAATGCATCGTGCGGCCGGGCTTCGGCTACATGCACGCCGTCTTCGAGCCTGCGAGCAGATTCTGGGCGCTGCAGGGAATCGAGACTGCGGCGTTCGGTGTCACCGGCATCGCGCTGATCGCGTTCGCCGGCTGGTGGACGCTACACCGCGAGTAACGCGATCCCGGCGAACACGAGCACCGATCCTGCGAGCCGCGCACGCGACACGCGCTCCGATAACACGCGCGCGGCGAGCGCGGTCGCGATCACGACGGACGCGGACCGTACGGCGAGCACCGCCGCTGCCGATCCATGACGCAGCGCGAGGAGTCCGAGCAGGAACGAGCCGAGGTTCGCGACGCCCGCAGCCGCGACCGGCCAGCCGAGCGACGCGCGAATCGCGCGCGCGCCCACGAGCGGCGGATAGACGAGGCACGGACCGACGAGCGTCAGCACGAAGTACGTCAGCGCGCCGGCGCGGTGAATGCCGACGCGGTCGACCATCGTGTACGCGGCGATCGTCGCCGCGATCGTCGCGGTGAGCAGCAGTGCCATCGCGTCGCCGTTCGCGCCGAGGCCGCGCACGGCGACGACGCCGACCGAGACGAGGATCACGCCTGCAACCTCCGTCGCAGAGACTCCATGCCCGAGGGCCACCACGCCGAACGCGAGCACGATCACCGGCGCGAGGCCACGCGTCAGCGGATAGACGAACGACACCTCGCCGCCGCGATAGGCAAGGGCGAGCGCGACGACGTAGACGACCTCGAGCAGGGTCGACGCGAGCGCCCACGGCCAGACCGATGCGTCGGCGTGCCAGAACGCCACCGCGAAGGGAAGTGCCAGCGCCACGGAGAAGAGAAAGGTCGCCGCAGTGGCCGCCTGCACGTCCCGCGCCCGGCCGAGCACGAGGTTCCACACCGCATGGAGAACGGCGGAGCCCAGCGCAAGTACTAGCGCGGAGAGCGGCAAGCTACAGTCCGACCAGGTTCATGGGCATCTTCAATTACCTCACAGGCTTCGGTGGCCGCGACATGGCAGTCGACCTCGGCACCGCCAACACGCTCGTCTACGTGCGCGGCCGCGGGATCGTCCTGTCGGAGCCGTCGGTCGTCGCGATCGACCAGCGCTCGGGCGAGGTGCACGCCGTCGGCCTCGAGGCGAAGCGCATGCTCGGCCGCACGCCGGGGACGATCAGCGCGATCCGCCCGCTGAAGGACGGCGTCATCGCCGACTTCGACGTCACCGAGCAGATGCTCCGCCACTTCATCCAGAAGGTCCACCAGCACCGCTTTGCGCACCCGCGCGTGGTCGTCTGCGTCCCGTCCGGCGTCACCGGCGTCGAGAAGCGCGCGGTCGAAGAGGCGACGCTCAGCGCCGGTGCGCGCAAGGCGTACCTGATCGAGGAGCCGATGGCCGCCGCGATCGGCGCGGGTCTCCCGGTCGCCGAGCCGACGGGGAACATGATCGTCGACATCGGCGGCGGCACGACGGAGGTCGCAGTCATCTCGCTCGGCGGCATCGTCGTCTCGCAGTCGCTGCGCGTCGGCGGCGACGAGATGGACGAGGCGATCATCAACCACATCAAGCGTGAGTACAAACTGCTGATCGGTCAGCAGACCGCCGAGGAGATCAAGCTCGAGGTCGGCTCCGCGCATGCGATGAAGGAAGAGGTGCAGGCGGAGGTGCGCGGACGCGACATGCTCACCGGCCTACCGAAGACCGTGATTCTCTCCAGCGAGGAAGTGCGTCATGCGCTCGAGGATCCGGTGAACCAGATCATCGACGCGATCAAGTCGACGCTCGACAAGACGCCGCCGGAGCTCGCCGCCGACATCATGGACCGCGGCATCGTGCTCGCCGGCGGTGGGGCGCTGCTGATGGGCCTCGACGAGCGGCTCCGCCACGAGACGCACATGCCCGTGCACCTCGCCGAGTCGCCGCTCACCTGTGTCGCCGTCGGGTCGGGGCGCAGCCTCGAGGAGTTCGACGCGATCCACCGCAGCTCTCGCTCCCGCGCGCGCTCGCGCAACGGCCGCTACTCGCGGTGATCCGCATCGAGGCTGTCGACCCTTCGACCGCCTCTGACGAGACGCTCCGCACGATCCACCGGATCGACGCGGCGAGCGTCCCGCAGTCGTCGCGGACCGAGGCCGATGCCGTGCTCTTCATGCGGCACCCGCCCGGGGCGGCGAGGCGCTACCACTGGCTTGCTTTCGACGACGACGTGCCGAGCGGGATGCTGCGGCTGACGATGGACAGCGACGCGTTCGTATGGACGCACCTTCGCGTCCTGCCCGAGCACCGCCGTCGCGGCATCGGCCGCTTGCTGTTCGACACCGCGCGTGAGATCGCCGGCGACG
>DASZBP010000399.1:0-1592 GCA_035943915.1 Gaiellaceae bacterium
CCATGCGCGACGCGCTTCGCGCGCATTGCACGATCGGCGAGATCTGCGGCGTGCTGCGCATGGAGTGGGGCGAATTCGACCGTGCCTCTTAAACGCTGAGAATCCTCGTCGTCTCGCAGATGTACCCGGGGCCGGCCGACCCCGACCTCGGCACCTTCGTCGCGCAGGGCGTGCGTGCGCTCGAGGAGCGCGGCCACGAGGTCGACCTCGCCGTGCTCGAACGCCGCGCCGGCGGCAAGGTGCGCTTCCTCGAGTTGCGGCGCGCGGTGCGCGGAGCCGCGAAGCCCGACGTCGTCTGGGCGCACTTCCTGGTGCCCGCCGGTCTCTTCGCTACCGAGGTCGACGCGCCGCTCGTCGTCACCGCGCACGGCCGCGACGTTCGCAACATCGGGGCGATCCCCGGCGTCGCAGCGCTGACGCGTCGCGTCGTGCGTCGTGCGTCCAGCGTCGTCGCGGTGTCGGATTACCTGCGGCGCGAGCTCGAGGAGAAGCTGCCGGAGGTGCGGGGCAAGACGGAGGTGATCGACTCCGGCGTCGAGCTCGAGCGCTTCGCGAATGCCGAGCCTGCGGAGGAGCTCGAGCATCCCGCGTTCCTGCACGTCGGCTCGCTGAACGAGCGCAAGAACGTACTGCGCCTTGCCGATGCATTCGCGTCGCTGGGGTGCGGCTCGCTCACGTTCGTCGGCGACGGGTCGCTGCGTGCGCAGCTCGAAGCGCGCGACGGCGTGCGCGTTGTCGGCCGCGTGCCGCACGACGAGATCCCGCGCTGGCTCGCCGCAGCCGACGTCGTGTGCGGGCCGTCGCTGATCGAGCCGTTCGGCCAGGCGCTGCTCGAGGCGATGGCAGCAGGCCGGACCGTCGTCGCGACGCGCGTCGGAGGCCCACCGGAGTTCGTGCCGCCGGAAGCGGGCGTGCTCGTCGACCCGCTCGACGCCGGCGAGCTTGCGCGCGCGCTTGCAGCTGCCGCAGCGTTCCCGTCACCGAACGAGGCTGCGCGCGCGGCCGCGGCGGGGCACGACGTCAGGCTGCAGGCGGCGAGGATGGAGGTTCTTCTGCTGCGAGCCGTTCGAGATCGGCCAGCCTGATCTCGACCAGCGGCTGGACGCCCGCCTCCAGCCCGTGCTCCCGCGCGATCTCGAGCGCCTGCACCCACGTCTCCTTGATCTTGTGCGCAGCCACGCCCTGCTTGAGGCGGTTGTCACCAGTGATCAGCAGGTCGTGGATCTTCGCCCTTGCTGTTGCCTCGTCCATGCGGCATAAGGTAGAGACGTGAGCAAGGTGAGGGTGGTGATCGCGGACGACCAGCGGCTCTTCGCGGAGGCGCTCGAGGCGATCCTTGCGACGGACGGCCGCATCGCAGTCGTCGGGCGCGCGCTCAACGGGCGCGCCGCGGTCGACCTCGCGCGGGAGCAAATGCCCGACGTCGTGCTGATGGACATCGCGATGCCCGTGATGGACGGGATCGACGCGACGCGGACGATCCGCTCGGAGCTGCCGGAGACGCAGGTCGTCGTCCTCACCGGCTCGGCCGCGACGCAGGATGTCGACCGCGCGCGGACGGCGGGCGCCAGCGGCTATGTGACGAAGGATCA
>DASZBP010000400.1:0-16155 GCA_035943915.1 Gaiellaceae bacterium
AAGAGGACCGGCAGCACGAGGACGACGGCGACCGCTGCGAGCTCGCGGTGACGGCGGCGGAGGATCAGCGTCGCTACGCCCGCGACCGCGAGCACGGTCAGCCAGTTGAGCAGCCGGCCGTGGCCGTCGGGCGAGACGAAGCGCACCGCGTTCTGCCACACCGGCTTGTGGTCGAACGTGCGGCCGTGACGCGCGCTCGCGCTCACGCCGTAGCGGTTCGAGATCACACGCGCGGTCACAGCTTCGTAGGGGATCGTCGTGAGAGCGAGCGCGACCGCGCCGGGCCATGCGCGGCGGAGGAGCTCACGCGGCGGCTGCGGCGCAAGCGCGAGCGCAGCTGCGAAGGCCGCGAGCTCGTAGATCGGCGCTGTCGGATGGGTGAAGACAGCCGTTCCGAGAATCAGCCCGCCCACGATCCACCAGCCCCGGCTGCCGGTGCGCGCGGCGCGCAGCGCGACGAACGTCCCCCAGCTGATCCACGCGAACAGCAGCGTGTGCGGCCGGCCGAACGTCGCGTACGTCACGGCAAGCGGGGCGCACGACGTCAGCAACACGGTCACGACGCCGGCGGTGACGCCGGCAAGCTCGCGGGCGAGCAGTGCGACCGCCGGCAGCGCGAGCAGGAAGAACACGAGCGACGGGGCGCGCAGCCCGATCAGGCCGCCGGGCCACTGCAGCGTGAGGTGCACGAGCCAGAAGTGCACAGGCCCTCCGCCGCGCTGGTTCACGACGATCGAGAAGATCGAGCCGAAGCGCCCGCTCGCGATCCGCCGCGTCAGCTCCTCGTCGACGTTCAGCGGCGCCTGGTAGATCGCACGCGCCGAGACCACGGCGCCGAGCAGCACCGCGGCAGCGGTGCCGGCCCAGAAGCTAGACGGTGACCGGAGCGGTCCGCGCCAGCTCATGGCCCGCAGCGTCCAGCGCGGCGGCAGCCGCGAAGCGCTCACCCGCGAGCGGGAGCGCCGTCTCGAATCCTTGCCGTTGCACCGAGGCCTTCTCGGCCAGCGCGTCCGCCGACGGCCCGGCGAGCAGGCGCCACGCAACGACGTCCGTCGCGCCGTTCCAGCTCGCGTACAGCGTCTTGCCGCTCGACACGGCAACGGGCGGCTCGGCCGGCTTGCCGCTCCACGGCAGACGGAACGCGCGGTAGCTCTCGCCGCCGTGCGGCAGCGTGGCGTCGAAGTGCACGCTGCCGTCGGCGCCGAACTCGGTGAGATGCGGGTCCGCCCCCCAGCCCACCATGAAATTGCCGTTCGACAGGTGCTGCACGTTCCCCATGATGCGTCCGTAGAGCGACGGCTTGTGCGTGAGTGCGCGCGCGAGCGACGCGTGCTTCGCCTTCATGTCGAGGTGCAATACGAGCCCGCGCGACTGTGACTCGACCTGCACCGACTCGGCGCCACCGTTGTCGAAGACGCTCACCGTGCTCCCGTGGAGCTGGCGCGCGTCGTGCTGATACGCGAAGCGCGCGCCATTCCCGAGCGTGAAGTCGCTGTTCTTGCCGCCGAGCCGCCAGATGACCTTGCCGGTGTGGCGGTCGACCTTGTAGACGCACCACGTGTTGCGGCCGGAGATGAGGTAGTGCCCGTCGTCGGCAATCTCGATCGAGTTGATGTGGAAGTAGTCCCACGGGTAGCCGATCTTGGTCGCGTACGTGTCGCCGACCGGGACGTGGTCGAGGCTGCGCCATTCCCACAGCACGCGCCCACTCGGAATTGCGAGCTCCTGGGCGACCCCGCCGAGCACGAGGCCATGACGGCTGCCGCCGTGACGGCGAATGTCCATGCGGCGAAACTCGAGCGCCGTGACGAGCCCCGTGTCACGCGACGTGATCCGAAACTCGTGCAGGTCGGCGGGGCGGCCGCCTCCGGCGGGGAACGACGCGATCTGGCGATACGACGCGTCCATGATCACATGCCGGCCGTTGCCGAGCCCGCGCCCCGGCAGCGACTCCCACCACGTGAGCACGGGCTTGCCTTTGTACGTCGCAACGCGGAAGTCCATCGACGTCAACGGCGTCGTTGGGTGGAACCACACCATGTCGCCGCGAGCGTCGAGGATCATCGGCCCGTGCTGGCCGGGGCCGGACGAGGGCGCGATGAAGATCTCACCGGGCGCGGCCCCGCTCGGCGCGGTCAGCACGTCGACGGCCGGCGGCTGCAGATCGGGCCGCGAGATGTACGAGCGAACGGTGTCGGTGCTCGCCGCCCCGACGCTGGTGCGGCGCACGAGCTCGTACGCGCCTCCGCCGAGGGCGACAGCGCCGAGCCCGGCGGCACCGATCACGAATTGACGACGCGACAGCCGTGGCGCGCCGGACGACTCCCCCATGGTCCTACGAGACTACGGCCGGATGCCGTACCGCGAGCACCAGTCGTTGATCACGTCGTAGTCGAGGTTGTTGAAGAACGCGTCGATGTACGACCCGCGGTCGGTGCCGAAGTCGAGGAAGTACGCGTGCTCGTAGACGTCGAGCGCGACGAGCGGCGTCGCATTCCAGACCGGGTACGTGTTCTGCGCGTCGCCGATGTAGTTGAAAAGGCGGCCTTCGTCCCAGTCGTACGCCGTCCATGCCCAACCGCGGCCGGCGAGACCGGTCGCCTTCAGGTCCGCGCGCCACGCCTCGACCGAGCCGAAGTCGCGCTTCACGAGGTCACCGAAGATCCCGGAGGCGTCGCCACCGTGACCGCCCAGGTGCTCGAAGTAGATCTCGTGGTTCTTGATGCCGCCGATGGCGAAGGTCAGGTCGACTTTCAGCGCGCGCAGGTCCGAGTACACCTGGTTCGCCGTGGAGAGGTCGACGTCGGCGAGCTTGCCGAGCACCTCGTTCCGCTTGTTCACGTACCCCTGGTAGAGCTTGTAGTGCGCCTCGGTCGTCTCGCGCGAGATGCCCTCGAGCTCGAGGAGGCGGGGGTTCAGCTCGCGGGCCGTGATCTCGTCGTGGTTGTAGGCAAGTGCCAATGGATCTCCTTCGCCGTCTTGGGGTACGGGCGCGAGCATATCCTCACCAGGGGAAACCTTCGGAAGGAGACGACATGGCCTACGAGCTCCCGGCGCTGCCGTACGACTACGGCGCGCTCGAGCCCACGATCGATGCCCGGACGATGCAGATCCACCACGACAAGCATCACCAGGCGTACGTCGACAACCTGAACAAGGCGGTGGACGGGACGGAATGGGCCGACCGGCCGCTCGAGCAGCTGCTCGCGCTGCTCGACGAGGTGCCGGAGGACAAGCGCGCCGCTGTCCGCAACAACGGCGGAGGCCACGCGAACCACTCGCTCTTCTGGGAGATCATGAAGCCAGGCGGCGGCGGCGATCCGTCGGGCGACCTCGCCTCGGCGATCTCCGACACGTTCGGCAGCGTCGACGAGCTGAAGACTCAGATCAACGACGCCGGCGTGAAGCGGTTCGGCTCCGGCTGGACGTGGCTGATCTGGGACGGCACCGGCCTCGCGGTCGTGTCGACTCCCAACCAGGACAGCCCGCTGATGGAGGACAAGGTGCCGCTCCTCGGGATCGACGTCTGGGAGCACGCCTACTACCTCAACTACCAGAACCGGCGCCCGGATTACCTCGCGTCGTGGTGGGATGTCGTCAACTGGGACGAGGTCGGCCGCCGCTTCGACGCGCGGGGGAAGTAAATGCGGCGCGCGCTCGTCGCGGGCGGGACAGGCCGCGTCGGGCGCGCGATCGTCACCAGGCTGGAGGCGGACGGCTGGTCGGTGGTCGCGGCGGGCCGCGCGCTCGGCGACCTGGCGACCGTCGCGGGCGCGCGGGAAGTGGTCGCGCATGCCGAGCGCGAGCTCGGCGGCCTCGACCTCGTCGTCCACGCGGCGGGCGACGGCTTCGCGGCGAAGCCGGTCGCGGAGGTGTCCGAGGCCGACTGGGATCTCGCGATGGACGTCACGGCGAAGGGGACGTTCTTCCTCGCGCAGGCCGCGGCCGACGCGCTGGGCGCCTCGAAGGGCGTATTCGTCGTGATCGAGGACGTTGCCGCGTACGAGGCGTGGCCGTCGTTCGCCGCGCACTGCGCCGCGAAGGCCGCGCAGGCGATGCTGACGCGGGTGCTCGCCCGGGCGCTCGCGCCCGACGTGCGTGTCTGCGGTGTGGCACCGGGCGCCGTCGCCGTCGAGCCGGAGCAGGAAGCGCGCCAGGCGGCACGGACACTGCTGGGGCGGGTCGGGTCGCCCTCGGATGTGGCGGATGCCGTTGCGTTCCTGGCGTCGGCGCCGTTCGTCACCGGCACGACGCTGGTCGTCGACGGGGGCCGGCTCGCGCAATCCGGCCGGGGTCTGAACTCGTAATAGGGGTATGGCAATCGCCCTGCCGCTGCCTACGATGCAGCCAATGACGGTGACGGACTCCGACAGCGAGCTGATCCAGCGCGCCGCCACGGGCGACCGCGGGGCGTTCGAGACGCTGTACAAGCGCTATGCCCGGTCGGTCTTCGGGCTCGCGTTGCGGCGGCTCGGTGACCGCGGGCGTGCCGAGGATGCAGTGCAGGAGACGTTCGCGTCGATCTGGCGCTCGGCGGGGTCGTACCGGCCCGACCGCGGGCCGGGGGCGCCGTGGCTGTACGCGGTCGCGCGCAACGCGATCGTCGATCGCGCGCGTGCGCGCTCGGAGACACCTGCCGACATCCCTGAGGAGGCGTCCGGCGAGGCCGGGCCCGCCGACCGCGCGGAGCAGGGCTGGGTCTCATGGCGGATCCACGGCGCGCTCGAGGAGCTGCCGGAGCGCGAGCGCGAAGTGATCCAGCTTGCCTACTGGAGCGGCCTTTCGCAGAGCGAGGTCGCGGAGTTTCTCGGGCTGCCGCTGGGAACGGTCAAGACGAGGACGCGCGCCGCACTCGCCCATCTCGCCGAACTGCTGGAAGAGGATCTCGGATGAACCCGAAAGAGCTGCACGACATCATCGACGTCGACGACCTCGCGTCCGAGGACCGCGAGCGGCTCCAGCGCGTGCACGACCTGCTGCTGCAGGCCGGCCCTCCGGCCGAGCTGCCACCCGAGCTCGACAAGCCGGTGACGGCGCCCGAAGCGGAGGTCATCGCGTTCCCGCTCCTGCCGCAGCGTCGTGTCGGCGCCGCCGTCCTGCTGGCCGCCGCGGCGGCCGCTGCGACGTTCGTCGGAGGCTTCGTCTGGGGCCATTCCAAGGCGAAGCCGGCACCGCTCGCCGTCGAGCGCATCGTGACGATGCACGGCGCCACGGATGCGGCCGCAGTGCTCAAGGTCGGCAAGCCCGATTCGGTCGGCAACTGGCCCATGGTGATGAACGTCTCCGGCCTGCCGGAGCAGAAGCCGCGTGCCGCGTACTACGAGCTGTGGCTGACGCAGAAGAACGGCCCGACGCTGCCGTGCGGCACGTTCCGCGTGAACGGCAAGACGACGAGCGTGCGGCTGAGCGTGCCGTACTCGTTCAAGCACGCGTCCGGCTGGATCGTCACGCGCCAGGCTCCGAACGCGCCTGAGCCCGGGCCGACCGTCTTGACGACGTGAGTCGAGTTGGTGTCTGACACCTTTCGGTGTCAGACACCAGGTTCGGGACTAGGCGGCGTCCGCGAGGTCTTCGTTCAGCGCGAGGCGGCGCAGAGCGTCGCTCTCGAGCTGGCGGACCCGCTCGCGGGTGAGGCCGAGCTGCTTGCCGATCGCCTCGAGTGAGGCGGGGCCGTCGCCGACGAGACCGAAGCGGAGCTCGATGACCTCGCGCTCGCGATCGGGCAGGTTGTCGACTGCCTGGCGCACTGCGAGGTCGCGGAGCGAGGCGGACGCCTCCTCCTCGGTCGACGGGCCTGTGCCGGCGATCAGATCGCCGAACGACGCGTCGCCGTCGTCACCGACCGGCATGTCGGTCGATGCGACCGCACGCGCGGCCGCCATGACCTCGTGGACGTGCGTGAGCGGCAGCTTCGAGTGCTCCGAGATCTCCTCCGGCGTCGGGTCGCGCTCGAGCTTCGCCACCAGCTCGCGACGCGCGCGCGAGACCTTCTGCTCACGCTCGACGACGTGCACCGGGATGCGAATCGTGCGCGCCTTGTTGGCGACGCCGCGCTGCACCGCCTGGCGAATCCACCAGGTCGCGTAGGTCGAGAACTTGAAGCCCTTGCGCCAGTCGAACTTCTCGGCGGCGCGGATCAGGCCGAGCACACCCTCCTGGACGAGGTCGCCCAGGGTGATGCCCTGCGTCTGGTACCGCTTCGCGATCGAGACGACGAGGCGAAGGTTGCAGTTGATCATGCGCTCCTTGGCGGTCATGTCGCCGCGCTCGATGCGCTTCGCGAGCTCGACCTCCTCCGCCGCCGTGAGCAGCGGGTAGCGGCCGGCCTCGTTCAGGAACATCTGGAACGAATCGGTTGTGTAGAGGCTGGTGCCGACGCTGAGGTCCAGCTCCGGCTCCTCCTCGACCTCGGGTGCGGCGCTGTGCGCGTCGAGCTCGACGTTCAGCGTCTCGGCCTCGGCCTCGTCGAGGTCGTGCGCGAGAACTGCGTCGGCGACGTCGGCAGGCGTCAGCACACCCAGCTCGTCGTGGATGGCGAGAAGGCCTTCGAGGGCCTCATGGACAGCAGCAGTCGTCATGGTGGGTTGAGTCAACGTGCTCCTTCTTCAGTGCTTCGAGGACGACGGGCGCTCGGTTTGCCACTCGAGCGTCTTCCGTCAAAGGGATAAACGCCCGCTCCCGACGTCCTATTCCGTTCTTCTCTGGTTCGGTACAGAGAACTTAGTGACAGAGTGTTACAAACGTGTTAGGAGGCGCGCAAGTGCCCTATTAAGCCGCGTGAAGAATTGGCTTAACGATGCGCTCAGGGGGCCACGCGGCCGTTCGCGACGAAGGCCGCATGCGTCACCGGCATCAGCCGCTCGAGGAAGGACTCGGCGGCCTTCGCGTACTCCCGGATCTCGTACTGCGCGAACTCGGAGTTGCGCAGGCCGCAGAAATGCATCAGCGAGCGGGGGTTACAGCTCCAGTAGTACTTGGTGTACATAGCGAGCGGCAGGACGCTCCGCGCGACCTCCTTGGCGACGCCCAGCTCGAGCATCCGCTCGTAGGCGGCGAACGCCTCGGCCGCCTGCTGCTCGATCTCGTGGCGGGCCGCGTCGCGCACCTCGGGGTCGACGGGCTCGAACGTGTACGCGCCCGGCTTGCCGACCTGTGTGCGGACGTAGTCCGGCACGTAGAACTCGGCGTCCATCTTCGCGTAGCGGCCCGACCACTCGTTGTACGAGTGGCCGGCGCGATGGCGGTGGTGCTCGCGGACGACGAAGATCGGGGCCTTCACGATGAAGCGGAAATACCCGTGCTCGAACGGCGAGCCGTGGTGATCGCGCATCAGGAAGCGGATCAGGCCGCCGTCCTTGTCCGTCATCTCCTGCGACGCGCGATTGAACGACACGCGCGCGCCGTTGGCGACCGCGAGGTCGGACGCGAAGGCGCCGTCCAGCGCAAGGAAGCCCTTGTCCAGGACGGGGATCGAGTCGCCTGCGGCGGCGATGTTGTCTAGGTCGACGGGCTGCAACGGGACGACGCTCACGGACGGACGACGTTAGACCTTCCGGCGGACGTATTCTTCCAGCGATGCCCGGAAGACTCGACGCCATCGGAATCGTCGCCGCCGACATCGCGCGCTCTGCGGCGTTCTACCGCGCGATCGGCGTGGATGTCGGCGAGCCCTCCGGCGACGACCACTTCGAGGCGACGCTGCCGAACGGCCTGCGGCTGATGTGGGACACGGAGGAGCTGATCAAGCAGATCGACCCGTCGTGGACGAAGCCGACCGGCCATCACGTCGCGCTCGCGTTCGCCTGCGACTCCCCGGCCGACGTCGACGCGACGTACGAAGCCGCCCTCGCAGCCGGCGGCACGTCGAAGCTCGAACCGTGGGACGCCTTCTGGGGGCACCGGTACGCGCAGGTGCTCGACCCCGACGGCCAGCCCGTCGACTTCTTCGCACCACTCTGATCAAGGTCGGCACCTCCGGCTGGTCGTACCCGAGCTGGCGTCCGGGCTTCTACCCCGAAGGCATGAAGCCGGAGGAGTTCCTCGCCTTCTACGCCGCGCGGTTCGACACGGTGGAGCTGAACTCGACCGGGTACCGCCTGCCGAGCGCCGACCAGTTCCGGCGCTGGGCGGCCGCGGTGCCGGACGGCTTCGAGTTCGCGCCGAAGTTCGCCCTGACACGGCTTGACCGCGTCGGGTCGTACCTCGAGCGCGTCACCGCGCTGGGCGACCGGCTCGGCCCGATCCGCATCGTTTACGAAGGCCCGCGCGACAACGGGACGCTCTCGTACGTCGTGGGCTCCGTGCCGGAGGAGATCCGGCTCGCCTGGGACTTCCGCGACCCGTCGTGGGAGGGCGCCGACGAGGTCGTGCGCGTGAACGAACCGAATGCCGAGCCGTTCCGCTACGTCCGCTTCCGCGACCCGCCGTACACCGACGACCAGCTGCGCGACGCGGCAGCAGGCATCCGCGGGCCGGCGTACGTGTACTTCCGGCACGAGGACGAGCCGACGGCTCCGGCGTTTGCCGATCGTCTGAAGTCGTTCCTATAGTCCGCTGCGTGTGGGCCCTCCGTGAGCTGACGCGGCTGCTCGGCCGGATCCTCGTCGGCGTGGCGATCGCGATCGTGATCGCCGGGATCAAGGCGCTCGTCAGCGGCGGCGGCACGTTCTGGACATTCCGGATCATCTGCATGCTCCTCGGCGGCTTCTACCTCCTGCTCGGCGCCGCCGGCACCGGCAGCGCCGCGAGCCACCGGGTGAACTGGATGTCGATCACGCCGCTTCGCGGCAACCCGATCGCCAGGTTCTCGACGCGACGCAGGCCCGAGGACCCGACGCTGACACCGACCGCGGTGTTCATCGCGAGCGGGCTCGTGCTGCTCTCGCTCGGCGCGGCGCTCTAGTAGCCCGCGGCAGTGCCGACGCGCGCGAGATGCGCGCCCGACGCGAGGATCTCCTGCACCTGCTCGACCGCGAAACGGATCTCGTCGTCGGTGGTGAAGAAGTGCGGACCGAAGCGGATGCCTGCGTCCGGCCGGTAGTCGCAGATGATGTCGCGCGCCGCGAGCTCTGCATGCACCGCGGCGAAGTCCGGCACGCGGAACACGACGGAGCCGCCGCGAGTCGCAGGGTCGCGCGGTGACGTCAGCTCGAAGCCCGCGTCGTCGATCAGCGACACGAGCAGCGCGGTCTGCCGCATCGAGTTCTCGCGGATGCGGTCCACGCCGATCTCGCCGACGATCTCGTAGCCCGCGCTCGCCGCGTAGTTCGCTGCGACGATCGGCGTGCCCGTCAAGAACCGCGCCGCGCCGGACGCGTATTCCATCGACGTCTCGAACGCGAACGGCCGCGCGTGCGCCTGCCAGCCCGCGAACGCCGGCTCGAGCTCCTCGGCGAGATCGGGACGCACGTAGAGATAGCCGGCGCCCGGCCCGCCACACAGCCACTTCACCGAGCCGCCGACGCAGAACGCGACGCCGAGCTCCGTCACGTCGAACGGAACCGTGCCGGCGGACTGGTAGGCGTCGAGGCACACGTGCGCGCCCATCTCGTGCGCGCGCGCAGTGATCGCCGCGATGTCCTGGATCTCCGCCGACTTGTAGAGGACGTGCGAGATCGGAACGAGCAGCGTGCGCTCGTCGATCGCGTCGATCACGGCCTCGCCGTCGCGGCACACGACGACCTCCGCGCCGAAGCGCTCCCACGCCTGCTGCACGTAACGCACCGATGGGAACAGCCCCTCCTCGAAGACGATGCGGTTGCGCGGCGGCTTCAGGTCGAAACACGAGAGCACGATCGCCTCGGCGACCGTCACGTTCTGGTGCATGACGACCGAGCCCTCCGGCGCGCCGATGATCTTCGCGATCAGGTTCCCGACCGTGATCGGCGTCTGCCACCACCCTTCGCCCCATGCGCGCGCGCCCCGTGTCGCCCACTCGTCCGCGAACCTCTGCAGGCGGACAGCCGCCTCGGCAGGCATCGCGCCGAGCGAGTGGTTGATCAGGTACGTCGTCGACTCGAGGATCGGAAAGCGATCCCGGTAGTCCAGCAACTCCATGAAGGCGATCTTACGGCCGGAACGCTTTGACGTCGTTCGCGTTCGTGTGCGAGACCCACACACGCCCGTCGAACGGGAGCGCGACGATCGGCCCGCCCGCGTCGGGAATGGTGCGGACGACCTTCATCGTGGCCGGGTCGACGACGGCGAGCGCGTTCGCGTCGATGCACGGCACCCACAGCTGCCCGTCGACGATCGCCGAGCCGAGCGGGTTGCGCGGCACCTTCACGCGGCCCGTCACCCTCAGCGACTTCGCGTCGACGCGTGTGACGACGTTGGTCTCCTGAGACACGTAGAGCGAGCCCTTGTAGCCCGTCACCCAGTCCGCGCCCTTCAGGGACACCGCGCCGGTGACGCGATTCGTCTTCGGGTCGACGCGCAGCAGCTTGTTGCCGGAGTGCAGCGTCACCCAGAGATATGGCCCGATTGCCGACAGCCCGTTCGGCTCGAAGCCGACCTTGATCGTCTTCACGACGCGCTTCCCGGTGATGCGCGAGACGCTGTTGTCGAGCGTGTTCGACACCCACGCAGAGCCGAAGCCCCACTCGACGTCGTACGGCGCTGCGCCGACCTTCACGCGCGCCGTGATCCGGCCGCTTCGCGCGTCGATGCGGGTGACGTTCCCCACGGTGTTGTCGACCGCCCACACGGCGCCCGGCGCAGTCGCGAGGTTGAAGATCCGGAAGCCGACCGCGATGCGCTTCGTGATCTTCCCCGACGAGGGATCGATGCGGACCACCTGCCCGCCCACGACGCCGCCGCTCCACACGCTTCCACCCGCCGCCGTCAGGCCGTAGTTCGGATTGCCGACGTTCACCCTGGCTACCGGCACCACGGCCACGACGGCGAGCAGGAGGGCAAGCGACCTCACCGAGGTGAGTGTGGCTGCGGCAGAGCGCCGCAGCCACCTTCAATCACGAATCCGAATCAGCGACCGAGCGCCGCAGCCGCGGGCGTCTTCGCCGGCTGCGCCGGAGGGCGCGAGTCGACGAGGATCGCCGCGACCAGCAGGACGGCCACGCCGACGAGCATTTCCCCGGCGAGGCTGCGCCCGACGCGGGCCATCACACCCTCGCTCGCGCCACGTTCGAGTACCCGCGCGACGAAGAACTTGTGCACACCGCCCCACGCGAGCGCGGCGCACACGAGCCCGATCTTCACGAGGAGCACCTGCCCGTAGCCGACCGTCCACAGGTCGTGGAAGTGCGGCAGCCGGACGAAGCTGAGATAGATGCCGGCGGCGAGCACGAGCACGATCGACACGGTCGCGAGCTCCGAGAAGCGGCGGAACGCGATGCCGCGCAACTGCGGCGCGCCGCGCCACGCGACGCCGACCATCGCCACGAGCCCGCCGATCCACAGTGACGCCGCGCCGATGTGCACCCAGTCCGCGAGCTCGCTCAACCACGACGAGCCCTGGTCGACCGCGTCGTGCCCCGACAGCGAGAAGCCGGACACGAGCACGAGGGCCAGCACGAGTGCCGGGTAGAGGAACGTCTGCCGGTCGACCAGCCACGCGAGATAGATCAGCGCGAGCACGACGGCGTAGCCGAGCGTCATCACGACGAACGCGTAGCCGAACCGCGTCGCAGCCATCGGCGACAGGTCGCCGTAGAGGAAGCGACCGAACGGCAGCTGCAACGCGTCCTCCGCGCGCAGCGAGAACGCCGCGATACCCGCCTGCAGCGCCACGACGACGCCGGCCCCCGCCGTGACGGCGAGCTTGCGGTCGAGCGCCTGCGGGACGGCAACGCCGCGCAGGCAGATCAGGCGAAACGCCAGCGTCCCGATCGCGAGCGCGATCGACAGGAACCACACCCAACGCACGACGTCTTCCTGGGCCGTCGGCCCACCGGCGCCGTATGCGTCGTTCACCGCCGGCGCCGGAACGCGGACGCCGAACGTCCACACGCCGGAGACGACGTGCGAGTCCGCGGAGATCGCGCGCCAGCGCACCGTGTACGCGCCGGCCGGCAGCTTCTTCACGGGCGCGGACATGTTCTGTCCGTTCACCGTCGCCGTACCGGCGAAGTTCACACCCTTGTCGTTCAGCACCTCGATGCCCCCGGGCAGCACCTTCACGATCTGGTCGAAATGGAACGCGACACGATGCGGCGTGAGCTGCAGCTCGTGCCCGAACGGAGGCGTCGTCGACCGCAGCGTCGCGTGCGCCCACGCGGAGCCGGGAACGACGAGCGCGGCAAGCGCTGTGACGAACAGCACCCGCCTCATCTGTGCGGAACCCCCGCGAGCGGCGACAGATGCCCGAACACCGGCGCCAGGTCGCGGTCGCAGAAGAGCATCGCCGCGAGCACGACGAACGTCAGAGCGAACGCCGACTGCAGCGTCATCGACCGAGGCCGGAACGTCATCCCGAGCGGGATCACCGCTGCGACGAGGAACGTCCAGCCGAGCAGGTGATGCAGAAACGCAGAGCGTGCGAAGTACCACGCGTTCTGCTCGTGGACGATGAACGCGGTGCCGGTGACGACGAACGCGAGCGGCATCGTCAGGCGCCACCAGCGCGACTTGAGCCGGCCGCGCACGAGCCCGAGCTCGGCACCGCCCGCCAGCATCAGCACCTCCGCCCAGGAGCCGTGCGCATACATGTGGATCGCCGAGTTGGTGAAGAACGTCATCACCGGCCACATCACGATGCCCATTCCGAATGCGAGCCCGGGCCACAGGTACTTTCGCCACGGACGCGCCTGCCAGACCTCGCGGCCGACGATCGCCTCCGAGAGCAGGCAGAGGCCGAGCACGAGCAGCAGCATTGCGAACAGCCAGTGGATCATCTCTGCAGGCGGCTCCATTACTCCTCACGCTCCGCGAGGTCGGCGAGCAGCGGCCGCGCGACGACGAGCGCGAAGAACACGCCCGCCAGAGCGACGAGCAGCTGCGGCTCGATCACCAGCCACCAGAAGCCCTGGTGCAGCGGGTGCAGCAGGGTCAGCCGGTACGGCTGGACGATCGCCCACACGGCGCCGGCGGCGATGGTCACCGGGCCGAGCAGCGAGATCACAAACGCGCGCCTGCTCCGCGCGTGCTCCGCGCGCAGCGAGCGAACATAGGTTGAGCTCATGGTTCTCCTCCGTTGTTCGGGCGGCACGGCCACCCGCGGACGCCGGACGTTGTCCGCGGGTTACGCGGGCAACGGAGGAGGACGGGACTCGAACGCGAGGCCGAAGCGGCGGCGCGGGCCGCGGTCGTCGACCGGACGGGCACGGCGGGCACGCGGCGGGCGAAGCGCGGCGCGGAGGATCAGGCGGGCGCGCTCGAGCGTGCGGCGGCCGTAGTCCTCGACGGCGTGCACCCAGGTCGCGAGGCTCCACAGCAGCGCGACGACCACCGACAGGACGGCGAAGACCGGGAGCGAGTAGGTGTGCAGCCACGGGGAGAGCAGGGGCCAGCGCCCGGCGGCGAGGCCTTCCGCATCGGCATGCACGAGGTAGACGAGCGACGATCCCGCAAACGAGAGCAGCCAGATGCGCGGCGAGAGCCCGATCTGCAGGCGCGGCCCGCGCTCGCCGACACGCCCCAGCAGCCGGTGGCCGGCCTCGGCCGTCGCCTGGCCGCGCATCAGGCGCGCGAGCAGCGCAGCGAGCACGAGCGCGGCAGCGATCTTGGCGCCGACGAGCAGGAAGGGGTACTAGCTCGCATTCGACGGCGCAAGCGGTGCGACGTGCAGCGCCCGGTCGACCCGCGCCGTGGTGCTGTGGCCGACAATCTCGGCCACGACGACCAGAAGACCGAAGGTCACGATCCCTCTCCGCCTCATCGCCCGATGATACTCCCGCCCTGCGCGCTAAGGTCATGCCGTGACGGAAGAGCGCTTGCGCGAAGAGCCCGTGGTGTCGGTTGACACCATCGGTGAGGCCATCGTCGTGCGGCTCGCAGGCGATCTCGACCTCTACAACGTCGAGCAGGTCCGCGCGGCTCTGATCGGGGCGATCGACCGGTCGCCGTCGCGCCTCGTCGTCGACCTCGCCGAGGTGGAGTTCATCGACTCCACGGCGCTCGGCGCGCTGATCGACGCACACCGGAACTCGAGCGGCGGCCTCTACGTCGCCAATCCGCAGGACCCGATTCGCCGTGCGCTGCAGATCAGCGGCATCGACCGCCACCTCAAGGTGCACGACTCGGTCGACACGGCCTTGAGCGCGTAGGCGCAGATGGATCACGGATCGCTGCACGACCTGCGCGCCGACGCGTACGAGTACGCGTGGGACAACTCGGTCGAGCCTGCGCTCGAGATCGAGTCCGGCGAGGCGGTTCTGCTCCACGTGCGCGACGCGTCGGACGAGCAGATCAACGAGGGCTCGGGCGTCGAGGACGTCGCAAAGCTCGACTTCTCGCACGTCAACCCGGTCAGCGGCCCGATCTACGTGAAAGGCGCACAGCCGGGCGACACGCTCGCCGTCGAGCTGCTCGAGTTCCACTCCCACGGCTGGGGGTGGACGGCGATCATCCCCGGCTTCGGGCTGCTCGCCGACGAGTTCCCGGATCCGTGGCTGCGCATCTCGCACGTCGAAGGCGACTGCGTGCGCTGGTCGGACGGGATCTCGCTGCCGTTAAGGCCGTTCCCGGGCACGCTCGGCGTCGCGCTGCCGGAGCAGGGCGCGCATTCGATCGTGCCGCCGTCGCGGTTCGGCGGGAACATGGACACGAAGCATCTGAACCCGGGAACGACGCTGTACCTGCCGGTCGGCGTCGAGGGCGCCCTGTTCTCGCTCGGCGACACGCATGCGGCGCAGGGAGACGGCGAGGTGTGCGGCACCGCGATCGAAGCGGCGATGGACGTCGTGCTGCGGCTGAGCGTGCGCAAGGACGTGCGCGTCGAGGCGCCGCAGTACGACCTGCCGGCCGGGCTGGTCGCCGAGCACGAGCAGTCGGCATACCACGTGTGCACCGGCGTCGGCCCCGACCTGATGGAGGCGACGCGCGACGCGGTGCGCGCGACCGTCGCGTGGCTCGGCGAGCAGCGCGGGCTCGACCCCGAGGAGGCGTACGCGATCGCGAGCGTCGCGTGCGACCTGCGCATCCACGAAGTGGTCGACGCGCCGAACTGGGTCGTGGGCTGCTTCATCCCACTTTCGATCTTCGAAGGCGGCCGCGGCTAGTAGGGTCCGGCCCGTGCGCGACAAGCTCTTCAGCCTGATCATCGCGATCGTCGTGATCGCCGTCGGCGTCTACGCCATCACGCGGAGGCTGAATCACAAGAAGGTCGTCGCGCCCGCGATCAAGTCGGCGATGGTCGACGCCGCAGTGAAGAAGGAACCGGGAGCCGCGGTGATGAGCTCGCAATGCGGCTCGTCGAGCTGCACCATCTACCTGCGCAAGGGCGCATCACACACGTGCGACGGCTGGATGGCGACGATCGACGAGAACGGCGGCGTCGCCCTCGTCGGCGTCGGCAAGAAAGCCTGCTAGAGGTTCGCGCAGCTGATCCAGCTCGGCGACGCCGTCGACATGTGGACGTCGAGGGCGTAGCCGTCATGGGTCAGCGCGTGCAGTGACGCGCGCACGACGAACGAGGCCCGCCCGCCGCGCATCAGGTGCGCACCGAACGGCAGACCGAAGAACGATCCGCAGCGCCCGCCGTGGATGTGCACGGGCCGAAGCTTGCGATCGTGCACGTCGAGCGTCACCGTGACGCGTGTCGTCTTCGAAGTGACCGGTGCGAGCATCACCGTGCCTCCCACGCCGGCCGCGCCGTGCGGTGCAAGCACGAGATGGATGACGGTGACGACCATCGCGACGAACATCGAGCCTCATAGTAATACGAATCCGGACTACTTGCGACGCCAGGCCGTCCGGCGTGCGGCGCAAGCTTCGGCCCATGAGCAATCTCACCGCCAGAGAGGCGTGCCAGGCTGCGATCGCGTCGGTACGGGCCGGCCGCTCGCCGCTGATCGAGCCCGGCGAGCATGGCATCGCCGCCGCGGAGCTCGTGGAGATCGCGACGGCTGTCAGGCTGGAGCTGCGGTCGCCGCTGCGGGTCGCGTGGTGTGACGGGGCGGTTCGCTACGTCGCACCGACGTTTGCGCCCTGAGCTCACCTGATGGACTTCAGCCACACCAAGATCAGGATTGGGAATTG
>DASZBP010000401.1:0-6164 GCA_035943915.1 Gaiellaceae bacterium
CCGTGCTCGTCCCGCTGATCGTGGCGCGTGACTGGTCGCCGCGCCTGTTCGACGCATTGCTGATTCTTGTCCTCGCGTTCGCCGCCCGCGGGCTCTGGCTGTGGTTCCGTCCTTCGCGCGAGGTGTCGCCTCCGTGCGCGGAGGATTGGGCGCGCGCCGCCGAGCTCGTGAACGAGCACGGGCGCGACTCGCTGTCGTACTTCGCGCTGCGCCGTGACAAGACCTACTTCTTCTCGCCGAGCGGCAAGTCGTTCATCGCGTACCGCGTGATCCGCGGCACCGCGCTCGTCGCGGGCGACCCGATCGGCGAGGCGACCGAGCGGCGCGAGCTGATGCGCGAGTTCGTGCGCGTCGCGCACACCAAGGCATGGCGCGTCGCAATCGCCGGCGCATCCGCCGAGGCACTCGCCGACTACGTCGAGCTCGGGCTCAAGTCGATCTACCTCGGCGACGAGGCGGTCATCGTGCCGGCCGACTTCTCGCTCGACGGGCGCGCGATCCGCAAGGTGCGCCAGTCGGTCTCTCGGCTCTCGAAGCAGGGCTACGAGGTGCGGATCCTGTCGACGGCAGAGGCCGACGAGAAGCTGCGCGAGGAGCTGCGCTCCGTCTCGGCCGAGTGGCGCGGCAACTGGCCGGAGCGCGGCTTCACGATGGCGATGGACGCCATGTTCCTCTACCCCGACACGGTGCTGGCCGTCGCGGTGGCGCCCGACGGCGCGGTTGGCGGGTTCTTGCAGCTCGTCCCGTCGCCTGCGAGCGAGGGCTACTCGCTCGCGTCGATGCGCCGCCGCCGCGAGACGCCAAACGGGCTGATGGAGTTCCTGATCACGGAGACGATCGCGTGGGCGCGCGAGCGGAACGTGACCGAGGTGTCGCTCAACTTCGCGGTGTTCGCGGACTTCATGAACGCGGACGACACGGCGAACCGCTGGTCGCGCCTCTTCCGGTGGACGCTGCTGAAGGGCGACCGGCTCTTCCAGCTCGAGCGGCTGCACAGCTTCAACCGCAAGTTCTTCCCGCATTGGCGCAGGCGGTACTTCTGCTTCGAGCGGTGGACCGACCTTCCGCTCGCCGGCCTTGCGTATCTCCACGCGGAGTCGCTGCTGACGCCGCCCGGGCCGTGGGTGAAGACCCCCGACCTCGCGGCACGGTGAGACGGGCTTTCGTCCTTCTTCTCCTGCTCGTCGCCTTCCCGGCGGCGGGCGCGCGCGGCGCGACCACGGCGAGCTGGCCGCTTTTCGGGTTCGACACGGCGCGAAGCAACCAGGGGCCGGACGCGACGGGCATCACCACCCTCAACATCGCGCGACTCGCGCACCGGCGGATCCACCTCGACGGCACCGTCGACTCGTCGCCCGTCTACTGGAACGGCACGATTTTCGTGACCACGACGTACGGTCGAACCGAGGCGATCGACTCACGCACCGGTCGCGTGAAGTGGCGTTTCGTGCCGCCGGCGTACTCGCGCATCGCAGGGTCGGCCCAGATCACGAACGCGTCGCCGGCAATCGACCCGTCGGGCGCGTCCGTCTACGCCGCCGCGCCGGACGGCCGCGTGCGCAAGCTCCGCGCGTCGAACGGCCACGTGATGTGGACGGTCGCGGTCACGCGCGATCCGACACACGAGAAGATCACGTCGTCACTCAACGTTTCGCGCGGCCTCGTCATCGCCACGACCGGCGGCTACATCGGCGACGCGCCCCCGTACCAGGGGCATGTCGTGACCATCGGCGTCTCGAGCGGACGCATCTCACACGTGTGGAACTCCCTGTGCGCCGACCGGCACACCGTGATCGTGCCGCGCACGTGCCCGGCGAGCGACAGCGCGATCTGGTCGCGGAACGGCGCCGCGGTCGACCCGGCGACGGGCAATCTCGTAGTCGCCTCCGGTAACGGGCCGTACGACGGCAGCGCCAACTTCGGCGATGCCGTGATCGTGCTGACGCCGAACGCATCGCGCATGGTCGGCCATTGGGCGCCGTCGAACCAGGCGCAGCTCGAGTCGAGCGACCTCGACCTCGGCTCCACGTCACCCGGCTTGTTGCCGAACGGCTATGCGGTCCAGGGTGGGAAGGACGGCGTGCTGCGCCTGCTGCAGCTGCACGGGCATCCGCACCTCGTGCAGTCGCTGAAGGTGCCTGGGCCGACCGACATGTTCTCCGCTCCCGCAATCTGGAAGGGCAAGTGGGTGTTCGTCGCGACGAGCGCCGGCACCGCCGCATACACCTTCAGCGGCGGACGTCTCCACGAGGCGTGGTCGAACGGCACGGACGGGACGTCCCCGATCGTCACCGGGTCCATGGTCTTCGTCGCAGGCAACGGAGCGATCCACGTCTACGCGCCGTCGAGCGGTCGTCTCGTCGCGACGCTGCCGACCGGCTCCGTCCACTGGCAGAGCCCGATCGTCATGGACCGGACGATCGTGATGCCCGAGGGCAACGCGAACGACCACGCCACGAGCGGCGTGCTCGACGTCTTCCGCGCGCGCTAGCCCGTCCGGCGGCGGCGGACCTGCGGGCCCTGGTGGCCCAGCGCCGCATAGGCGAGCGCCTGCAGCGACTCGTTCAGGTTCCGCAGCTCGTGCGCGATCACGGTCATCTCCTCGCGCCGCTCCTCGCGGGCGTTGAGGCGGCCGAGCTCCTCGGCGATCTTGTCGAGGCGGGCCAGCACCGCCTCCAGCCGGCGGTCAGTGACCTCTCCGTGCTCCATACCGCTAGGCTACCCGCGCCGGGCCACATATCGCCCGGTCGGCGCAGTTGCAGCGAAGCCGGTGTGATTCCGGCGCTGTCCCGCAACTGTCAAAGCCAGGTCGCCTGCCCTGCGTCGAGCGAACCAAGCCCTCGGAGGAAGGGGCGGTCGCAGGCTGACGCCGGCGAACCACTCTCCCTCCGCTACACGCGGAGGTTTTTGTATGAAGGCATTGCTGATCGTGGTCGCCGTCGCGGTGGCCGTGTGTGCGGGCAGCGCCCGCGCGTCGAGTGTCCCGTTGCGAATCGTGTCGCTGTCGCCGTCGGCGACCGACGACCTGTTCGCGGTCGGAGCCGGCAAGCAGGTCGTCGCTGTCGACTCGCTGTCGAACTACCCGAAGCAGGCGCCCGTGACGAAGCTGTCGGCGTTCACGCCGAACGTCGAGGCCATCGCGAAGTACAAGCCGGATCTCGTCTTCGTCGCGTTCGACGAGAACCACGTCGTCGAGCAGCTCGCGAAGCTGCACATCCGTGTGCTGCTCGAGCCCGCGGCGGCGAATCTCGCGCAGGTATACAGCGAGATCCTGCAGATCGGAAAGGTGACGGGTCACGGCGCGAACGCGAAGACCGTGGTCGCCGGGATGAAGCAGCAAGTCGCGCGCATCGTGAAGAGGGTGCCGCGCCCTGCGACGCCGCTTCGCGTGTACCACGAGCTCGACCCGACGTATTACTCCGTCACCTCGCACACGTTCATCGGCCAGATGTACGCGATGCTCGGTGTGAAGGACATTGCGGACGCCGCGAGCGGTACGTCGGACTACCCGCAGCTCTCGGCGGAGTACATCGTGGCAAGCAACCCCGACCTGATCGTGCTCGCCGACACCGTGTGCTGCGCGCAGTCGTGGGGCACCGTCTCGGCGCGGCCGGGCTGGGGCGCGATCGACGCGATCAAGCATCACGAGGTCGTCCGCGTCGACGACTCGATCGCGTCGCAGTGGGGGACGCGCACGGTGCTGTTCCTGAAGGCCGTCGCGAGCGCGGTGCACACGCTGGAGGCGCGCTCCGCGTGAGTGAGGTTCGCGCGCGCGGAGTGCCGGGTGGCTGGGGACTCGCCACCGCCTTCGTGCTCGCGGCAGCGCTGCTGTCGGGGCTTGCGATCGGCCCGGTCTCCACGGGGATTTGGCCGATCGCGTCCTCGGCGCTGGCGCATCTCGGCATCGGTCACTCGCGGCTGGGTGCAACCGACTCGGCGATCGTCTGGCAGCTGCGCGCGCCGCGCATCGTGCTTGCCGCGCTCGTCGGCGGCATGCTCGCGATCGCCGGCGGTGCGTACCAGGGCGCGTTCCGCAACCCGCTGGTCGACCCGTACCTGCTCGGTACCGCCGCGGGCGCGGGTCTCGGCGCCACGCTTGCGATCACCCAGTCGGTCTCGGCCGGGCTCCTGCCGGTCGCGGCGTTCGTCGGGGCGAGCGTCGCGGTGTTCGGGGCGTACGCGCTCGGACGATCCGTCGGCGGCGTGCGCTCGACCGGCACGCTCATCCTCGCGGGCGTGACGATCACCGCGTTCATGACCGCGCTGCAGACGTTCGTGCAGCAGGAGCACTCGGACCAGTTGCAGGAGGTGTACTCGTTCCTGCTCGGAGGCTTCGGCAGCGCGACGTGGCACGACGTGTGGATCTGCGCGCCGTACATCGCCGTCAGCTCGGTCGTGCTCATCCTCCACCGCCGCGTGCTCGACGTGCTGTCGCTCGGTGACGAGGAGGCGGCGAGCCTCGGCATCGACGTGCGCCGAACGCGGCTGATCATCGTCGTCGCGGCGACGATCGGGACCGCTGCGGCCGTCTCGGTGAGCGGCCTGATCGGCTTCGTCGGGATCATCGTTCCGCACACGGTCCGCCTGCTCGTGTCGACGAGCTATCGCGCGATCATCCCGCTCGCGCTGGTGCTCGGCGGCGCGTTCCTCGTGCTCACGGACATCCTCGCGCGCACTGTCATGTCGCCGGCCGAGCTGCCGATCGGCGTCGTCACCGCGTTCTTCGGCGCCCCGTTCTTCGCGGTCGTGCTGCGCACCACGAGGCGCACCGGATGATCGAGCTGCGCGACGTGTCGGTGACACTCGGCGCGAACCGCGTCATCGGCTCGCTGTCGGCGTCAGTCGAGAGCGGCGAGTGGGTCGGACTGCTCGGGCCGAACGGTGCCGGCAAGACGACGCTGATCCGCGCGATCGCGGGTCTCGTCCGCTACTCGGGCGCGATCAGTGTCGAGGGGCTGTCGATCGCCGACTCGGCGCGCCGCCAGATCGCGAAGCTGATCGCGCTCGTCCCGCAGAAGCCCGAGACGCCGCCGGACCTGACCGTCGCCGAGTACGTACTGCTCGGACGCACCCCGCACATCGCGTACCTCGCGACGGAGTCGCGCGACGACCGTAGCGCCGCAGAGCGCGCGATCGGGAGGCTCGGCCTGCAGAAGTTCGTCGACCGCCGGCTCGGCTCGCTGTCCGGCGGCGAGCTGCAGCGCGCCGTGCTTGCGCGCGCACTCGCGCAGGAGGCGCCGGTGCTGCTATTGGACGAACCGACGAGCGCGCTCGACCTCGGCCGCCAGCAGCAGGCGCTCGAGCTCGTCGACGAGCTGCGCCGCGACCACGCGCTCACCGTCGTCTCGGCGATGCACGACGTCTCGCTCGCGGGGCAGTACGCGGACCGGCTGCTGCTGCTCGATGCGGGAGACGTCATCGCAGAAGGCTCCGCGGAGGACGTGCTCTCGGAGGAGCGCATCTCGCAGCTGTACGGCGCGAGCGTGCGCATCGTGCGGGAAAATGGAAGCGTGTTCGTGCTCCCCCGCCGTCTATGAAGGTCGCAGTCCTCTCGCCGTCCGCGCGCTCCGCGTCCATGTTCCCGGGGCCGTACGAGCTCGCGCTGGAGCGGATGCGCGGGCTGGGGCTCGAGCCGGTCGAGTTCCCGACCACGCGTGCGCCGGTCGCCTCTCCAGAGGAACGTGCGCGCGACATCGAGGCTGCGTTCCTCGACCCGACGATCGAGGCGGTGTTCGCGACGATCGGCGGCGACGACCAGATCAAGGTGTTGCGCTACCTCGATCCCGACCTGCTGCGCGGATGCAAGAAGCCGTTCTTTGGCCACAGCGACAACTCGAACCTGCACATCTATCTCCACGCGCTCGGCACGCCGTCGTACTACGGAGGCTCGACGATGGTGACGTTCGGCCGCGCGGGCGCGATGACGCCCGAGACCCGCGCGTCGATCGCGGCGGCGCTGGCGGGTGCCCGCCTCGAGCTGACGGAGCCCGCGGAGTACAGCGACGAGGAGCTCGACTGGGCGAACTTCGATCCGTCTGAGTTTCACCCGGTGCAGCCGGCGGAGCCGTGGTTCTGGCACGGGCGGGAGGAGCGCGTCGCGGGGCCGGGGTGGGGCGGCAACATCGAGATCATCGACTTCCAGCTGCGCGCCGGCCGATGGCTGC
>DASZBP010000402.1:0-3907 GCA_035943915.1 Gaiellaceae bacterium
ATGCGCACGCGTAGCTTGCTCGTGTTGGTCGCGGTGCTGGCGGCGGGCTGCGGCGCATCGCATCAGCGCGCGTCGACGACGTCAGCGACGACGACGACCCGCGTCGTGTCGCATGTGCCGCGCGTCACCGTCCACGTCGTCGAGCACACGGTCGGCTTGCTCGTGTCGGCAGTGCAGGACGCTGCTGCGGTCGGCGCGCCCGGCGCGCCGGAGCTGATCGGTGGCTTGACGCCCGCGGATGTCTCGACGAGCGCGATCCAGGTGCTGCACGGCACGCACGAGGCTCAGGTCGGGGCGCTGCCGGCGGCGTTGCACGATGCGGCCGCGGCGCGACTCGGCGGCAGCGTCTATCTGTTCGGCGGCGGGGACGGGGTCCGGCAGCTCGACGGCATTCAGCGGGTCTCGCCCGGGACACCGACCACGGTCGGGCGGCTGCCGGCGCCGAGCTCGGACCAGTCCGCTGCGGTCATCGGGCAGACGGCGTACGTCGTCGGCGGCTATACGGGCACGCAGTGGCTCGACACGATCGTGGCGTGGCGTCCGGGGACGGCCGCGCGCGTCGTCGGGCACCTGCCGGGCGCGCTGCGGTACGCGGCGGTCGCCGCGGCGGCCGGGAAGCTCGTCATCGCGGGCGGGTCGACGCCGGCGGGGACGGCGTCACAGGACGTCCTGGTGTTCGACCCGCGGATGCACCGCGTGACGCGCGTGGGCCGGCTTCCTGCGCCGACCACGCATGCCGCTGCCGCCGCGATCGGGAAGCTCGTCTACGTGATCGGTGGGCGCAGCGCGACCGTGGACACACCGACGACGGCGATCGAGGCGGTCGACCCGGTGGCCCGCCGCGTCCGCATCGCGGGCGTCCTCTCGTCGCCGCGCTCCGATCTCGCTGCGATCTCGCTCGGAACGAGGATCCTGCTCGCAGGCGGCCGCGGGCCCAGCGGGACGGTCTCGACTCTGTCGGAGCTCGTCCCCGCGCGGGTGAAGCCGATCCGGTTCGACGTGCCGAAGCTCGTGAACGCGCACGACGTCTATGCCGCGGATGTTCCCGGCAACCTGAGCGGCCCTGCGCGCAGTGCGCTTCCCCGCGTGTACGTGCCGAACTCGGAGTCCGGGACCGTCGATGTGATCGATCCCGCGACGTTCAAGGTCGTCGACCACTTTGCGGTCGGCCAGCTTCCGCAACACGTCGTGCCGGCGTACGACCTCGCGCATCTGTACGTCACGAACGACGTCGGGAACTCGCTGACCGAGCTCGACCCGCAGACGGGCAAGCCGGTGCGGACGATCCCCGTCGACGATCCGTACAACATGTACTTCACCCCCGACGGGCGGTACGCGATTGTCGTCGCGGAGCGGATGCAACGTCTCGACTTTCGTGATGCGCACACGTTTCGGCTCGTGAAGTCGGTGTCGACGCCGTGTCGTGGGGTCGATCACATGGACTTCACCGCAGACGGGACGAAGGCGCTCGTGTCGTGTGAGTTCTCCGGCCAGATGATCGTCGTGGACGTCGTGCATCAGCGGGTGCTGAAGACTGTCGGGGCGGGCGGCGGACTGGCGATGCCGCAGGATGTGAAGCTCGCGCCTGACGGGCGCGTCTTCTACGTCGCCGACATGGTCGCGAACGGAGTGTGGTTGGTAGGCGCGCGGAGCTTTCGCATCGTCGGGTTCATCCGCACGGGCCGTGGTGCGCACGGGTTGTACCCGTCGCGCGACGCGCGATTTCTCTACGTGTCGAACCGCGGGGAGGGGTCGGTGTCGGTCATCTCGTTCCGCACGCGGCGTGTGGTGAGGAAGTGGCGGATCCCGGGCGGCGGCTCGCCCGACATGGGCGGCGTGTCCGCGGATGGGAAGGTGCTCTGGCTCTCCGGTCGCTACAACGGCGTCGTCTATGCGCTTTCGACGGTGACGGGCGAGCTGCTCGCGAAGATCCCGGTCGGCGCCGGCCCGCACGGCCTGTGCGTGTGGCCGCAACCCGGCCGCTACTCCCTCGGCCACACGGGCATTCTCCGCTAGCCGCTCCGCGTGACGGCGGGGTCAGACACGTGCCTGACCCCGCGCACGAAGCGAACGATTGTGTGACGTTCGCGAAAGGACAATTGCGGCGATCGAATGCGCGCGGCAGCGTGCGTTCACATGGCACGGAAGCTGCGCATCGACGAACCCGGTCTCTCGTACCACGTGTGGATCAACGGCGTCGCCGGCTTGCCGATCTTCCGCGACGTCGACGACAAGAACCGCATGGTCGACCTGCTGCGCGAAGAGGTGCGGTTCAGCGAGTGGCGCTGCTTCGAGTACGCCGTGATGACGACGCACTACCACGCATTCATCCGCCTGCGAAAACCGACTCTCAGCAGCGGATTCCAGCGTCTCAACGTGCGTTACGCGCGCTACTTCAATGACAAGTACAACAAGCGGGGCCACGTCTTCGATGCCCGCTTCCATTCGAAGATCGCGGAAGGACGGTTCGCGCAGCTCGAGACGATTCGCTACGTCGCGCTGAATCCGGTCAAGGCGAACATCTGCGAGGTCGCCGACCAGTATCCGTGGTGCGGATACGGCGCGGCGATCGGTCGCTACGCAGACGACGACGTGGTCGACGTGCGCGCGTTGATCGCGTTGTTCGGCTCGCGCGCCGCGTATCGCAGGTACGTCGAAGAGCCCGACGAGCGCGTGCGGTGGGGTCAGGCACGGGCCAGACCCCGCGTGACGGAGCTCAGCGCGAAAGGAACTCGAGCAAGAGCTCGTTGAGCGCGGCGGGCTGATCGAGGCCGGCGAGATGGCCTGCGCCTTCTACCTCGGCGAGCTCTGAGCCGGGGATCGACTCCGCGAGGTGTTGCGCAATCGCCCTGAAGTCCGGCTTGTCGTCCGCGCCGACGACGACGAGCACCGGCATCTGCAGCACGCCGAGATCGAGCTCCTCCGGCCAACGCACCGGGGGCTCCTCGTGTGCCGTCTGCAGCTGCAGCGCGCGCAGCATCTGCGGACGCACCTCGTCGAAGAGCTCCGGCTGCACCCAGAACTCGAGATTGATCTCCGCCGCAGCCTCGAGGTCGCCGGCGTCGATCGCTTCCGCCTCCGCCGCCCAGTACACGCGCATCTCCTCCGTGAACTCCCACCCGGGCATCCCGGCGCCGACGAGCACCAGCCGCTCGACGCGATCCGGGAACGCACATGCCGTCCGCAACGCGATCATCCCGCCCATCGAGTTGCCGACAACCGCCGCCGGAAGCGAGCGGTCGACGAACTCCACGAACGAGAACTCCTCGCGCGGCATCGGCGTCGACCCGAAGCCCGGCAGATCCGGCGCGACCACGTCGAAGCTCCCCGACAGAGCCGGGATCTGATGGCGCCACAAACGCGAGTCGCCGAGCGCCGAGTGAAGGAGCACTACTCTCACGCGAATGAGCGTACTGGCCGACTGGCGCTTCTGCCCCAAATGCGGACAGGAGCTCGCGCACACCGACGACCACCTTCACTGCCCCGGCTGCGACGAGCGTTACTGGGCGAACTCCGTCCCCGGCGCGCAAGCGGTCATCGTGCGCGACCGCCACGTGCTCCTCGGCCGCCGCGCACACGACCCCGGCCGCGGCCGCTGGGATCTCCCCGGCGGCTTCCTGCAGGAAGGCGAGGACGCGGTCGCCGCGCTCCGCCGCGAAGTACGCGAAGAGACCAACCTCGAGCTCGAGCTGCTCGACTTCCTCGGCACGTGGAACGAGGCCTACTGGAATCGCACCGTCCTCTGCCTCACATGGCTCGCGACACCCGCAGGCGGCACCGCGCAAGCCGGCGACGACCTCGCCGAGATCCACTGGTTCCCCTACAACGAGCGCCCGCGAGGCGACGAGCTCGCGTTCCCGACGTTCGAGGAGATCCTGTCACTCGCGCTCGGGCGGGACGAGCACGG
>DASZBP010000403.1:0-9158 GCA_035943915.1 Gaiellaceae bacterium
CGCGGAGATGACCATGTGCACGGGCGCGTCGACGATGAAGTTGCGACCGTTGGTGGAGTAGTGGTCGTCGCCGAACGCGGCGGCGATCTCACGGCGCTTCGCCTCGTCGGTGACGACGACGACGCTGCTGCCCTGACTGAACCCGCCGGATGGCGCGTGGCGAATGACGTTTGCGATGCGCTCGATCTGATCCTGCGGCAACGGATCCGGCAGGAATGCGCGGTGCATCCGGCGCTGCTTGAGGATGTCGCGAAACTCCATATGCACAACCTATAACGTCCGCACCATGAGCAGATTCGAAGGCAAGACAGCACTGATCACCGGCGGAGCGAAGGGAATCGGCGCCGCGACCGCCGAGCGGCTTTCCGCCGAGGGCGCGACGGTGGTCGTCGCGGACTTCGACGAGAAGACCGCGCACGAGACAGCCTCGAGGATCGGCGGCCACGCCGTTCGCTGCGACGTGACGTCGCGCGACGACGTCGAGGCTGCGGTAGCCGCCGCGGTCGAGCACGGCGGCTCGCTCGACATCCTCGTCACGTGCGCGGGGATCATCCGCGACAACCTGCTGTTCAAGATGAGCGACGACGACTGGGGTGCGGTCATCGACACGCACCTCAAGGGGACGTTCCTCGCCGCGCGCGCAGCACAGGCCCACATGGTCGAGCAGAAGAGCGGGAAGATCGTGCTCATCTCGTCGACGTCGGCGCTCGGAAACCGCGGCCAGACGAACTATGCGACGGCGAAGGCCGGCCTGCAGGGCATGACGAAGACACTCGCGATCGAGCTCGGCCCGTACAACGTCAACGTCAACTGCGTCGCGCCCGGATTCATCGCCACCGACATGACACGGCAGACGGCGGAGCGCATCGGCGTGCCGTTCGAGCAGTTCATCGAGGCGGTGTCGAAGGACGTCCCGCTGCGCCGCGTCGGCGCGCCGGAGGACGTCGCGGCGACGATCGCGTTCCTCTGCTCGGAGGATGCGTCGTACGTGAGCGGGCAGGTCATCTACATCGCCGGCGGGCCACGCGCCTGAGCACGGCAGACCTCCTCGACCGGCACCCGGGCGCAGGCATCTGCCTGCTGCAGTTCCGCTCGTTCGGCGCGCGCGCCTTCTCGGGGCCCGTCTCCACGGTGCGCTGCTTCGAGGACAACGTCGTGCTGAAGGCGACGGTGTCGAAGCCGGGCGACGGGCGCGTGCTCGTCGTCGACGGCGGCGGCTCACTGCGCTACGCGCTGCTCGGCGACAACATCGCGACGATCGCGCGCGACAACGGGTGGTCGGGGATCGTGCTGAACGCGTGCGTGCGCGACTCGGTCGCGCTCGACGAGCTCGGATTCGGCGTGAAGGCGCTTGGCACGAACCCGCGGCCGTCTCTCAAGGGCGGCGAGGGCGAGGTCGACGTGCCCGTGACGTTCGGCGAGGTGACGTTCGAGCCCGGCGCGCAGGTCTACGCGGACGAGGACGGCGTCATCGTGTTGCCGGCGTGACACACCGGTAACGCAACCTGGCACGGACACGTCCTTCGCGCGGCCCGCTCGACGCCTGACGCCGCGCGCCTTCTTTCACGCATTTGTGACGCTTACGTTCAGGAACCTGGCACCGACATGGCCGCGCCGGCCGCGTCGAACGCCGCGTAGTCGTACGCGGCCGACGGGGAGCCGGGCAGCTCCTCGGCCAGGAGCGTGAAGACCATCACGTCGCGGCGCGGGCCGTCGCCGCCCATGGGCGGGAGCCGGCGGCGCAGCGTCCCCTCGTGCACGAATCCGAGCTTCTTCGCCACTCCTTGGCTGGCCTCGTTGCGCGGATCGATCTGCAGGTCGATGCGGTGCGCACCGCAGAGCTCGACCCCGACGCGCGTGAGCACCGCGGTGGACTCCGTCGCAATCCCCTGGCGCATCGCGTCCGCGCGCACCCAGTAGCCGATCTCGAGGGACCCCGGCCCGCCGCGCTGATGCAGGCCGGTACCACCGAGGTAACGGGACTCGTCCCGCGGGAAGATCCCGTAGACGTAGTTCTCATCGCTGTCGAACCAGCTCCGGAAGCGCCGCGCGAGGGCGACCTTCTGCTCGATCGTCTGCGGCTCGTCGGCCGCCCAGTCCATGAACGGACGCAGATGGTCGAGGCTCGAGTCGACGCCCTCCTTGATCGCGGCCGCATCGGACGGCTCGTAGCAGCGGATGACGAGCCGTTCCGTCTCGATGCGGTACGGCGGGGTGGTGACCCCTTCTACTCCCACTCGATCGTCGCCGGCGGCTTCGACGTGACGTCGAGCACGACGCGGTTCACCGCGGGGATCTCGTTTACGAGACGTGACGCGACGAGCTCCACCAGGTCGTACGGGAGGCGCGCCCAGTCGGCGGTCATCGCGTCCTCGGAAGTCACAGCCCGGATCGCGATCGGATACCCGTAGGTGCGCGAGTCGCCCTGCACGCCGACCGAGCGGATCGCGGGCAGCACGCAGAAGGACTGCCACAGCTCGCGGTAGAGGCCCGCCTTGCGCACCTCTTCCTGCAGGATCGAGTCGGCTTCGCGCAGCGTCTCGAGCCGCTCCTCGGTGACGTCGCCGATGATGCGGATCGCGAGCCCCGGCCCCGGGAACGGCTGCCGCCACACCATGCGCTCCGGCATCCCGAGCTCCTCGCCGACGCGGCGCACCTCGTCCTTGAACAGCAGCCGCAGCGGCTCGACGAGCTCCATCTCCATGTCGTCAGGAAGGCCGCCGACGTTGTGGTGCGACTTGATCGTCTCGGCGACACCCTCGGTACCGCCCGACTCGATCACGTCGGAGTACAGCGTTCCCTGCACGAGCCACTTCAGGTCGCCGAGCTTCCGCGACTCGTCCTCGAAGACGCGGATGAACTCCTCGCCGATGATCATCCGCTTTCGCTCCGGGTCGGTGATGCCCGCGAGCCGCGCGAGGAAGCGCTCCTGCGCCTGCACGTGGACGAGCGGCACGTGGAAGTGCCCGCCGAAGGTCTCGACGACCTGCTCGGCCTCACCCTTGCGCAGCAGGCCGTGGTCGACGAACACGCACGTGAGCTGGTCGCCGACCGCTCTGTGCACGAGCAGCGCGGCGACTGCCGAGTCGACACCGCCCGACAAGGCGCACAGCACGCGGTCGGAGCCGACCTGCGCACGGATGCGCTCGACCTGCTCCTCGATCACCGCCGCCGGCGTCCACACGGGCTCGGCGCCCGCGACGTCGTAGAGGAAGTTCTTCAGCATGTCCTGCCCGTGCGGCGTGTGCACGACCTCGGGATGGAACTGCACGCCGTACCAGTGCTTGTCGGCATGCTCGAACGCGGCGACCGGCGTGTGCTCCGACGTCGCGACCACTGACGCGCCCTCCGGCGGCGCGGTCACCGTGTCGCGGTGCGACATCCATGCCGTCTGCTGCGCGGGAAGCGTCGCGAACAGCTTGCCGTTGCCGCCGACGTGCATGTCGACCTTGCCGTACTCGCCCGCCCCCGTCTTCTCGACGCGGCCGCCCAGCTCGAGTGCGAGCAGCTGCGCGCCGTAACAGATGCCGAGCGTCGGGATCCCCTGCTCGAACACGGCAGGATCCATGCGGGGTGCGCCTTCCGAGTACACCGACGCGGGACCGCCGGACAGGATCAGCGCAGCCGGGTTGTGCCGGCGAATCTCCTCGACCGTCGAGCGATACGAGACGAGCTGCGAGTAGACGCGCGCTTCGCGCACGCGCCGCGCGATCAACTGCGAGTACTGGCCGCCGAGGTCGACGACCAGGACGGGACGTTCCTCGTTAGCCCCGTCGGTAATTGGGTGCATCCTTCGTGATCGTCACGTCGTGCGGATGCGACTCGCGCAGACCAGCACCGGTGATGCGCACGAACTGCGCCTGCTTCATCGCGTCGATCGTCGCCGCGCCGCAGTAGCCCATCGCCTGGCGCAGGCCGCCGACGACCTGATGCAGCACGCCGACGAGCGGCCCCTTGTAGGCGACACGGCCTTCGATGCCTTCGGCGACGAGCTTCTCGACGTCCTCGACGTCGCCCTGGAAGTAGCGGTCCTTCGAGTAGCCCCGCCGCATCGCGCCGATCGAGGCCATGCCGCGGTACTCCTTGTACCGCTCGCCCCGCGCGAAGATCACCTCGCCCGGCGACTCGTCCGTGCCGGCGAGCATCGACCCGAGCATCACGCAGTCCGCGCCGGCGGCGATCGCCTTCGCGACATCGCCCGACGACGTGATGCCACCGTCGGCGATGACCGGCACGCCGTGACGCGACGCCGCCTCTGCGACGTCGTACACCGCGGTGATCTGCGGGACGCCCACGCCCGCGACGACGCGGGTCGTGCAGATCGAGCCGGGGCCGATGCCGACCTTCAGCGCATCGGCGCCCGCCTCGACCAGTGCCTCTGCCGCCTCCGCGGTCGCGATGTTGCCGGCGATCACCTCGAACTCGCCCGACAGCCCGCGGATGCGGCTGACCATCTCGACGACACCGAGCGAATGCCCGTGCGCGGTGTCGACGACGAGCACATCGGCGCCCGCAGCGATCAATGCCTGCGCGCGCTCGAATGCATCGACGCCCACACCGACCGCCGCGCCTGCACGCAGCCGGCCCGCGGGGTCCTTCGTCGAATGCGGATAGTCGACACGCTTCTGAATGTCCTTGACGGTGATCAGCCCGCGCAGCCGTCCGTCGGCGTCGACGATCGGCAGCTTCTCGATGCGGTGCGCGTGCAGCCGCTGCTCCGCCTCGGCGAGCGTCGTGCCGACCGGAGCGGTGACGAGATCGCGCGACGTCATGAGCGCCGAGACCGGCTGCCCGAGGTTGCGCTCGAAGCGCAGGTCGCGGTTCGTGAGGATCCCGACAAGACGGCCCTCGTCGTCGGTGACCGGGACGCCGGACACGTGGTAGCGCTCCATCAGCTCGAGCGCGTCGGAGACCAGTGCGTCGGGCGGCAGCGTCAGCGGCTCGACGATCATCCCCGCCTCCGAGCGCTTGACCTTGTCGACCTCCCCGACCTGCAGCTCGATCGAGAGGTTCCGCTGGATGACGCCGAGGCCGCCTTCGCGCGCGAGCGCGATCGCCATGCGCGCCTCGGTGACCGTGTCCATCGCCGCCGAGATCACGGGCACCTCGAGCACGATCGTGCGCGTCAGCCGCGTCGCGGTCGAGACCGCGTTCGGCAACACGGACGACTCGGCCGGAACGAGCAGGACGTCGTCGAACGTGAGCCCTTCCTTCGCGAACTTCGGCGGCAGCGTCCGTTCGCTGTCCTCGTACGAGAAGTTCTCGACGTCCATCCGGGCACGATACCCGGCCAGGCGGATGGGTCTAGGCGACCGGAGCGAGCTCGACGAGCTCGACGCCCGCTTGCAGGCGCCCGGCCTGGCGCGGGTCGAAGCGGCCGGCCCCCAGCTCGAGGGTCGATGCCGCCCCGGCGGCGACCGCCGAGCGCAACGCTTCCTCGGCCGGCCGGCCCGCGTGACGGGCGGCGAGGTACGCGGCGAGCAGCACGTCGCCCGAGCCGACGACCGACACAGGCTCGAGCGGCGGCGCGGTCACGCGGAACCGCCGAGGCTCGCGGTCGTCGCGCAGGGACGCGACGCACCCGTCGTCGGTGGTGATCAGCACGTTGCGCGCGCCCAGATCCGAGATCGCCTCGAGCGCGACGCGAAGGTCGTCCTCGTCGTTGAACTCCTGGCCGACGAGGCTCTCCGCCTCCGCCTGGTTCGGCGTGACGAGAAACGGCTCCGCCTCGACGCCGAGACGCATCGGCTCGTTGTCGCTGTCGAGCACCGCGGGCACGTGCCGCCGCGAAAGGTCGTGGATCGCCTCGGCGTAGAAGCTGTCCGGCACGCTGCGAGGAAGAGAGCCGGCGAAGACGACGAGCTCCGCGCCCTGCGAGAGGTAGCGCAGCTTCTCGAGCAGTAGCTCGAGCTCATCTTCCTTCACCGCGGGGCCCCACTCGTTGATCTCCGTGTATGTGCCGCCGCCCGCCGGATCGACGACCGCGGTCGACGTGCGCGACTCGCCGTCGATGCGCACGAAGTCGTTGAGCACCGCTTCCGCGGTGAGCGCCTCGACGATCCGGTTACCGGTCGAGCCGCCGACGAGACCCGTTGCGACGACGGGCACGCCGAGCGCTTTGAGCGCGCGCGCGACATTGATGCCCTTGCCGCCGGGCAAGGTCAGGCTCGCGCTCGCACGGTGACGTTGTCCGCGCTGGAAGTTCGGCACGGTCAGCGTCCGGTCGATCGCGGCGTTCAAGGTGACGGTGACGATCACGGCTGGCTCTCAGAGCAGGTCGGCGATGTGGTGAAGCGTCCTGCCGGCGTAGAAGCCTAGACGGCCTGCGACCCCGGGCCGCCGAACGGTACGGGTCGCGATCAAGGAGCGGGCGCCGAGCAAATGCCCGTTCGCCCAGATCTCGACGCGTCCGAGCACCTGGCCGGCGTGCACCGGAAGCCCTGTGCTGGTCGCGGCGACGACGCGCTCGGTGAGCGGATGGCCGATCCGCACGACACCCTGCAGCGGCTTCGCCGCGACGAGGTCGACGGGATGCTTCCCGTACGGCAGCGCGACCGTCGCGTACACGCGCGACTGCTGCACCTCCGGCACGACGCGGAACTGCGCGACGCCCCACGTGAGCAGCGACTCGAGACCGACGTTGCGAATCGAGCGTGTCGGGCTACCGAGCATCGTCACGTACACCGTGACGCCCTGATCCTGCACCGCCGCGACCTGGCACCAGCCCGCGTCGTTCGTGTGACCCGTCTTCACGCCGATCGTGCCCGGCACAACGCCGAGCAGGTCGTCCCACGTGTGCAACACGTGGCCGTCGGCGATCGTCGCCGTCTCCTGCTTGACGGTGGCGCGAACGAACGCGGTCCGCATGAGCGTGCGCGCGAGCTTCGTCACGTCGGCGGCCGTGGAGTACTCACCCGTCGCGTCGAGGCCGTCCGGCCGCACGAAGTGCGAGCCGGTCAGGCCGAGCTGCTTCGCCTTCGCATTCATCAGGCGCGCGAACGCGTCGTAGTCGTTGGACACGGAGAGCGCGAGCGCGTCGGCGGCGTCGTTGGCCGACTGGATGAGCGCCGCCTCGACGAGGTCGTGCACGGTGAGGCGCTCACCCGCCGCGAGGCCGGCGGACGACTCACCGACCGCCGCCGCGCGCGGGTCGACACTCACGACGTCCGTCAGCTTGTGGTGCTGCAGCGCGACGAGCACCGTCATCAGCTTCGTGATCGACGCGATCGGCAGCCGCTGGTCCGCATGCGACGACGCGAGCACCTCGCCGGTGCGCGCATCGACGACGAGGTACGCCCTCGCATCGACGGTCGGCGGAGCCCCGGCGTGCGCTGCACCTGCAAACGTGAGCAGCAGAAGCAGCAGGACGCAGATGCGCTTCACTCGATGCGCAGCTTCTCGCCGATGAACAGCGACGTCGACTTCACGGTCGGGTTCAGCTGCTCGATCGTCGCGACCGGCACGCCCGATTTCGACGAGATCACGGCGAACGTGTCCCCGGCGCTGACCGTCCAGTAACGGCGCTTCGGCTTCTTCTTCGCTTTCGTCGTCGTCACCGCGGTCGTGACCGGCGTCGACGCGACCGTCGTGACCGACGGCGGCGTTGCCGCCTTGCCGCCGTGCTCGAGCCCGTTGCGCACGAGCAGAACGGCGATGGTCACTGCAAGCAGGAACGCCGCCGGACCTGCGTACCGGCGCCAGTCGTCCACTACCAGCCGGAGGCAGCCCAGATCTCGCGCTTGAGCCTGGCGGCCTCGGCGCCCGCAGCCTCGCGGAAGTCGCCGCCGGCCTCACGGAACGCGTAGTTGACGGAGCGCGACGCGTTGACGATCGCGCTCGCGGGACCGCTCTGGAACGCGCGCGACAGATCGGAGATGGACGCGCCCTGCGCACCGACGCCCGGCAGCAGCAGCACCGCCTGCGGCATGAGCCGCCGCGCGTCGGCGACCTCGCGCGGGTGCGTCGCGCCGACCACGGCACCGACGGACGAGAGCCCGCCGTCGCCGAGAAGGTCGGCGCCCCACTCTGCGACCGCCTCCGCGACGTGCTGCCACATCGGCCTGCCGTCGCGCAGCTGCACGTCCTGGATGTCCTGGCCGGCGTTCGAGGTCTTCACGATCGGAAAGACCCCGGCGCCGTTGCGCCGCGCCGCGGCGAGGTAGGGCTCGACCGACTCGCGGCCGAGGTAGGGGTTCACGGTGAGGGCGTCGGCGAGCGGAGTGTCGCCCTCGAGATAGGCGGCGGCGTATGCGCGAGCGGTCGAGCCGATGTCACCGCGCTTGCCGTCGGCCAGGATCAGCAACCCCGCGCGGCGCGCGTAGCGGCACACCTGCTCGAACGCGGCGAAGCCGGCCGAGCCGAGCGCCTCGAAGAACGCGAGCTGCGGCTTGACGACGACCGCATGCGGTGCGACCGCGTCGATCACGCCACAGCAGAAGCGCGAGACGTCGCCGCGCAGCTCGACGGGCAGCAGGTCGGGCCGCGGGTCGAGGCCGACGCAGAGCTGCGAGCGCTTGCGCTCCACCTCGGCTGCAAGCCGGTCGGCGAATGTGAGCGTCGCGGCGACAGCCATCACCACAAACGTACAAGAGCGTCAGGATCGCGTGATTCTTCGTCGACAGGTTCACGCAATGCTGGCGCTCATACAGCGGGCGGCCCTGGGGCCGCCCGCTGGCAGAACGGGACCCGCGAAGAGCTAGCCCTTCAGCGCAGCCTTGAGCTGGCTCCCGGCCGAGAACTTCGGCACGGTCGTCGCTGCGATCTGGACGCGCTCGCCGGTGCGCGGGTTGACACCCTGGCGCGCCGCGCGGTCGGCTGCCGAGAACTTCCCGAAGCCCGTGAAGTTGACCGAATCGCGCGCCTTGAGCGTCTCGGTGATGGACTCCATGAAGGCGTCGACGGCCTTGCCAGCGTCCCGCGCGGACAGGCCGCTCTTCTGCGCGACCTTGTTGATGAACTCCTGCTTGGTCAAATTTCCTCCCTGCGTGTCGGGGACAGGCGTTGCGACCCTCGCCGAAACGCTAACAACGCTGTCGGATATCGCTCAACCAAGCCGATTTGCAGGCTATTTCAACAGCTCGGACGCGGTGAAGAGCGGCCGGAGGCGCACCGCATGGCGCGCGAGAGCGTCGACACCCCCCTCTTCGCGGTCGACGACG
>DASZBP010000404.1:0-4543 GCA_035943915.1 Gaiellaceae bacterium
CCAGGTGACGCTCAACTGGACGGCCGGCACCGAGAGTGATCTCGCCGGCTACAACCTGTACCGCTCGACCACCTCTCCGGTGGCGACGACCGGCACGCCGGTCAACGGCGGCGACCTGCTCACCGGAACGTCGTACACGGACACATCCGTGACGAACGGGCAGAAGTACTACTACGTGCTCGTTGCCGTCGACGGCTCGAACAACGCGTCCACCGCCTCGAGCGAAGCCAACGCCACGCCGGCGTCCGCGCCCGCCGACCCGGTGCTCGCCGGCGACATCGCGGACTGCACGCGCACGCAGGACCAGTCGACGGCGGATCTGATTGCAGGGATCCCCGGCCACGTGTTCACGATCGGCGACAACGCCTATGACAACGGAACCGCCGCGGAGTTCGCGAATTGCTACGACCCGACCTGGGGCGCGTTCAAGGACCGGACGAGGCCGACGCTCGGGAACCACGACTTCGGCAACGGGACGAATCCCGGCGCGCCGAACTACTACGACTACTTCAACGGAGTCGGCAACAACGACGGCCCGGCAGGCCCGCGTGGCAAGGGCTACTACAGCTACGAGGTCACGGGCAACGGCGTCGACTGGCATGTCGTCGTGCTGAACAGCGAATGCGAGCCGTCGACCGGCTACTGGCTGCCCGGCGGCTGTGCCGCGGGCTCCGCGCAGGACCTGTGGTTGAAGGCAGACCTGGCGAACTCACCGACGAACAACATCATCGCGATGTGGCACAAGCCGCGCTTCTCGTCGTCCGCCAGCTATCCGCACATGCAACAGCTCTGGAGTGACCTGTACGCAGGCGGCGCGGACATCGTCCTCGCCGGCCATGAGCACGACTACGAACGGTTTGCTCAGATGGACGCCAACGGGAATGCCGACCCGGCATACGGCGTGCGCGCGTTCACCGTAGGCACCGGCGGCGAGGCGGTCGGCGGATTCGGAACGATCCTGCCGACGAGTGAGGCGCGCAGCGGCGTGACCAACGGCGTGATCAAGTTCACGCTTCACGCGAACAGCTACGACTGGCAGTTCATTCCCATTGCCGGCGAGACGTTCACCGACTCCGGGACGACTGCAGTGCACGGGCCGCCCCCGGACACGACCGCTCCGAGCGTCACGATCGACTCGGTAGTGCCTTCGACGCTCAACTCGGCCGATACGAGCACGACCGTGACGTTCCACGCAACCGAAAACGGCACCTACGAGGTTCGCGTCGGCGGGACGGACTGCACGACCGGCTCGGTCACCGACAGCGGGAGCTACAGCGGGACGCCCGCGACCGCGACCTCGGTCGTCCCCGCATCGGCACTCGCCGAAGGCGCGAACACGCTGCGGGTGTGTGTGACAGACGCCTCCTCCAACACCGGATCCGCGACCACCACCGTGACGAAGGACTCGACCCAGGGCCCCGGTATCGCGTTCCGGTCGTCGTCGTCGGGTCAGAATGGTTTGGCGGGGTCGTCGTTGACGCTTCCGGTGCCTGCGGGTGTGGTGTCGGGGGATGTGTTGGTGGCTGTGGTCGATGTGATTGCGGCGCCTGTTGTGACGGCTCCTGCTGGTTGGACGTTGGTTCGGTCGGATGTGACGACGGCTGCGAATGCGCAGACGTTGCAGTCGGCGTATGTGCATGTGGTCGGCGGGAGTGAGCCGTCGAGTTATGTGTGGTCGTTTGGCAGTAAGAAGGGTGCTGCGGGTGCGATCTTGGCCTACAGCGGTGTTGATACCGCGTCTCCGGTTGATGCCAGCAGTGGGTTGGCGGCGGCGGCGAAGTCGACGTCGATCACGGCGCCCTCGGTGACTGCGAGTGTTGCCGGCGACATGTTGGTGGGGTTGTATGAGATGCAGGCGCAGCACACGATCACGCCGCCTTCGTCGTTGACTGAGCGGACGGAGATCGTGCAGGCGACCGGTAACGGTCAGCGTTTGACGAGCGAGACGGCTGATCAGTCGCTTGCTTCGGCCGGGGCGACGGGTACGCGTGTCGCGACTGCCGACTCCTCCGGGTACGGCATCGGCCAGCTCATCGCACTGCGGCCCGCCGGCGCGTAGCTGAAAAGGGGGGACGAGGGATCAGGCTCCCTCGTCCCCCCTTCAGCGCCGCGATTCGGGCAGGTCACGTTCCACGCCACGGCGCCGGCGTCAGTCCAGGTCGGAGCGGCAATGTGTCGCGCCGCACTCGTCGTTTCCCCTCGACATCACTGCACCCGGCACCTACGACTCGACGGCGTCCCTGACGCCCGGGGTCCTCGCGGCCGGCACGGTCGTGAGCAGCCAGTTCGTCAACGCGGACAAGCTCGGAAAGCACAAGCCAAGCCGTTCGAGGATGCGCACGACGCATCGTCGGCGGTAACACCGTTACGGCGCGTGCTCGCTGTCGTCATGAGGCGGGACGAGCTTGTTGTCGACGATCGTGAAGCCGGCGGCCTGCAGGAATGGACGTGCCATTTCAACCGCATGCGCCATGTTGCGCGCCATCCAGAAGCACAGCGCCGCAAGAGGCACCTCGACGAGCACGGCGGAGGCAACGGCCTGCGCGACGTCGGACGCGCCGCGCGACGTCATGACATCGAACCAGGCGTCGCAAACCAGGAGCGTCCCGGTCACCGTCGCGAACACCTCCGCGAATGGCGAGCGTCGCGCGACCATGACGGCCGTGCTTGCGAGCCCCACACCGAGTCCGATGTCGAAACCGCCCCAGGCGATCTTCCAGTGGTTGGCGACGTAGTCACCCGGCAGCGTCACAAAGAGAATCGCCGTCCAGGGGATGAGTACGACAGCGCACGTGATCAGCGCCGGCGCAACCCATGGCGGAACAAGCCATCGTCCGCGGCCAAGACGCAGGCCGGCGGGCGCGCGCAACTCAGCCGTTGTCTGTCGCCACCCCACCTGGGGATCATCCCTTGTCCCTGTGCGCAGCGCGCCGGTCAGCAGGTGCCGCTATGTGTCGACCAGGCGTCGCCGCTCATGTTGGTGAACGATGCGCTCGTCGCGTCCGTGCCGATGTAGCAGTCGTGGCGGTTCGCGTGCGACAGCAGGCGAACGTTGTCTACGCGGAGATTGCTGCCGGCACCGAGCGACATGCCGTATGCGCCTGCACCGCGCGGGTCGACCGTCATGTTTTGAAACAGGATCGAGCTCGGCGGGTCCTTGCCGGCGTCGCCCGTGTGGACCATGAACTGCGAGTTGTTCGCCGAGACGCAGGCGATCGTGCCGCCGAGGAAGGAGATCCGGCGGCCGCCCATGACCTGGATTCCGTCCTGGTGCTTGCCGGCGTCATGCCCCTGGCAGGCGAGCTCGACGTCGCCCACCACGAGATCGTGCGCGAATGCGCCGACATGGATTGGGTCGCCGTGGAGCTCGATCGGGACGTTGATCTGGCCGATCCATCCCGTGCAGCCCGATCCAAGCTGGACAGCGTCACCTGACGGGTTCGTCACGGTGACGGAGTCCAGCGAGACCGCGGTGTGACAGACCCAGCGGTTCGCGACGGCGATAGCCCCCGTCGTCGCCGCGCTACCGCGAGCCGTCACTGCTCCCAACCCCGCCGCAAGCGTGGTCGCGCCAAGAAGGGCGCACGCAACGAGTTGACGGGTCCCGGGCACAGACGCCGTATCGGCAGCCCCGCGGAATTCCATGAGGAGAAATTCGTGCGCCCTCTAGATTGCGGCGCAGCCGGCTTTTCGGTTCGGGCGTTCGCCCGGTTCTTCGCGCGCGCGTCAGGCGACGCGTCGGGCGAACGCGACGAGGCGGAATGTCGCCCGGTGCGGGGGGTGGCACGTGGTGAGCACGAGGCGCTGGGCCCGGCTGTGCCGCATGAGCACCCAGAGAGACGTGGGCGTGACGATCCTCATCGCGTAGATGCGGTACCGGAAGCGCTTTCCGGAGACGACGAGCGTGACCAGGTCGTTCCGATGCAGGAGGTTGAGGCGGAGAAACGGCCGCGTGTGGGTCACCCGGTGTCCCGCGATCGCGACCGTGCCGGGCTTGCCGGGGAGGCTCGTCTGCGGATAGTGGCCCGGCCCGTACTGCAGCACACTGTCGGCCACTCCCTGACGGAACACGAGCGACTCGCCGAGCCTTGGGATGAGCAGGCGGCCGATCGGCTGCCCGAGTGGGATGCGCGGCGCGGCGCGGAGTGCCGCACTGCGGGCGCCGTGCGTCGCAACGCCGAGCGCGACGCCGACGGCGAGCCCTGCCGCAGGAATCCCGATTCGCAGACGCAGCATGCTGCGCTCAGAGCGTGTACGCGAGGCTCGAGCCGTGCCTCGAGTGCTTCCGATGGTGATTGTGCTTGGAGTGCTTGTGCGTGTGCGGCTTCGCCGGCGGACGGAAGGGAGCCGTCGGCGTCGGCTTGTGCTTCGGCTTCGGCTTCTTGGCCGGGCTCGTGCCTCCGGCGGGCGGACGGGTCGTCGTCGTCGTCGTCGTGGCAGGCTTCGTGCGCGTCGTCGTCCCGACCGTTGTCGTTGCGGTGGTTGTCGTCGCGTGTGTGGTCGTCTGCGCGGTCGTCGTCTGCGTGGAGGTACTCGTCGAGGT
>DASZBP010000405.1:0-8424 GCA_035943915.1 Gaiellaceae bacterium
GCTGGAACGGGATCTTCCCGCCGGGCAGCACTCCGTCCATCGCGAGGCGGTTGCGCCGGAAGTCGTCGCCCGTCGGGTTGAACACGACGAAATGCACGCCCGCTGCAGCCGTCGGCTGCACGACTGACGGGTCGCTCGACCACGTGAACGGGTTGTCGAGCGTGTTGAAGTCCGCGCGAACCGGGATCGCCGCCCCTTTCTCGTACACCGTCCCGTCCGGGCCGACGACGTTCTGCGCGAGTCGCGACGTCGTCTGGATCGACGCGCTGTGACCGATGCGGCCCGACGACTTGTAGTCGCTGTGCACCTTCGCGACGTCGGAGACGTCCTGCGGCCCCTGGCGCACGGTCTGCGCGCCCTGCTTCACGTGGAGGTTCGGCGCGAACGCGGTTGCGACCCGCTCGCCGAAGTCGAAGTTGAGGTACCACGCCTCGACGTCTTCCTTGATGTGCGACAGTTGCATGTGCGTGCCGCCGACGAAGTACTCGCTGCCGCCGAAGTCGACGTAGCCGAGCGTCTCGAAGTTCGCGATCTTGCCGGGACCCATGCCCGCCTTCTGCGTCGAGGTGAAGCCGAGGAACAGCTCGGACGTGCGCGGGATCAGGTCGGCCCCGGGGATTTGCGCGGCCTCCGCCATCGCCTTCGGCAGCGACGTCTCACCGTCGAAGCCGCCGCCCGCAAAGCCCGAGCGGATCGACGTCAACTGGAACAACCCGGTGTTGCGAATGCGCGCGACTGCGTCGTCGATGTTCGCCTTCGTGTCGGAGCGCAGAAGGATCGCGACGTCGTTGTGCTCGAGCACCGTGTTGAACGGGTCGCTCGGGAACTTCACCGCGTCGAACAGCACCGGCTTCATCGCGCGCTTGTCGAATGGCATGCGCTTCCGCGCAGCGTCCGGAACGAATCGCGCGAAGTACGGCAGGCCCCACGCGACGGTGATGCCGAGGCCCGCAGGCGACGGCTCGTAGTCGCTCTGCAGACCGGAGAGCGTCCGCTCGAGCTGGATCTGCGCATCGCGAAGGTCGGCCGGGTGCGCAGCGACCGTCGCGGTGAGGACGCGATGGTGGAGCGGCGGCACGAGCACCTCGACGCCTTCCGAGTTCGCGACGCGCACGCTGTCGAGCAGATGCTGCTCGGGCAGCAGCTTCCCGGGAGGACGCGCAGGACTCGACCCGCTGAGCTGGTCGACGAGCTCGTAGATCCCGCCCGCGCCGACGACACCGGCCGCCGCGCCGGCGATGACCTGCCTCCGCGTGAGCTTCATCAGGCCGACGCGCCGGGCTTGATCACGACGAGCTGACGGATCTCCTGCTTGAGGTAGCGCACGACGTGCCGCGCGGTGAGCGGCGGCGCGACGTGCTCCGAGATCGTGTACAGCCCGCCGTACGCGTGCCACACGTACGCGATGTGCCACTGGTCGGCGTCCTGGTTGACCGTGTACTGCGTCGCATGGATGCCGTTCGCGGCGAACGTGCCGGACGCCTGGTCGAAGCACGGGACCTTGCGGCTCTCGGCGCCGCCGGTCGTGCAGGTCGGGATCTTGCTGACGCCCGGGTAGCCGCGCAGGTTGACGTGGAGCTCGCCGCCCGATGCGCCACCGCCCGTCTCCTGCCACACCCAGCTCTCGAGATAGCTCCGGTCCTTGGAAGCGGAGTTGATGTTGTTGTCCTGCGCGCCGATCCAGCCGGTCAGCGGGTCCGGCAGCCAGCCGGGGCAGTACACGGGCGCGTCGATCCGCCGCGCGAGCTTCTGCCAGCCGGCCGGATGAGCGCAGTGCGGCTTCACCGGCGCGACCTGAGCCGCGGCAGCTTTCTTCGTCGAGCCGCAGCCGGACGCCAGCAGCACGCAGGCGCCGAGGAGCGCAGCGAGTGAGAGCCCTCTCACGGCTCCCATGGTAGCCCCCTCGCTTAGACGTCTACGGGCGCGTGCCCGACCAGCTCGGCGACGCGGCCGCCGGAGACGAGCACCGCGTCCATCCCGGCCCGCTCGAGCGCGAGCACCTCGTCGCGCGAGGAGACGGGCACCTGGGCGATTGCCAGCTTCCCGGCGGGCACGTCGGGGAGCAGCTCGAGCACGGCGTCGATCGCATCCTCGTGCTCCTCGTCTTCTGCACAGAGCAGGAAGATCTCCGGGTCGAGCTCCTCGAGCGCGTCTTCGAGCTCCTCGGCGTCGCGCACGAACGCGACCGCCTCGACGCCCTGGTGGGGATGGTCGCCAGGATGCACCGTGCTCGCATCGGCGTCGTGCGGCTTGCCGTGGCCGAGCCACAGGAGCGGCAGCGTCGTGGCCGATCGGATGCCGTCGATCACGCCGGCGATCGCCACGGCCTTCGCGCCCTGGCGCTCGGCTTCCCGCGCCGCGTCCGCGTTCTCGACGCGCGCGATGATCGCGATCCCGTCGCCCTCGGCGATGCGTTGGCTGAAGTGTCGTGACCCGGACAAGCTGCGCTCAGAGATTAGATGCGTTAGACGCCAATCGGGTGCCAGACGGTCTTGAGCTCGAGAAACGCCGAGATCTCGTAGAGCGACTGGGAGTCCGGCGAGCCGAGCACGACCCGCTTCACGTTGTCGGCGGCCGCCTGCTCGAGCTCCGGGCGGAGCCCGTCCGCGCCCGTCAGGTCGATCGCGTTGACGTCCATGTGCGACGCGAGCCACGGCGCCAGCTCGGCGCGCTGGCCGGTGAGCAGGTTGACGACGCCTCCCGGGACGTCGCTGGTGGCGATCACCTCGGCGAGCTCGGACGCGGCGAGCGGCTGCGTCTCCGACGCGACGGCGACGACGGCATTGCCGCCGGTCAGTGCCGGCGCGATGCGCGAGACGAGCCCGAGCAGCGGTGGATCGTCGGGCGCGATGACCGCGACGACACCGGTCGGCTCCGGGATCGTGAAGTTGAAGTACGGCCCGGCGACGGGGTTCGTCCCGCCGAGTACCTGCGCGATCTTGTCGGCGAAGCCGGCGTACCAGACCCAGCGATCGATCGCGCGGTGCACTTCGTCCTTCCCGCTGCACAGCTCGGCGAACTCGGGGACGCGCGCCTCCATCATCTCCGCGATGCGGTAGAGCACCTGGCCGCGGTTGTACGCGGTCGAGCCAGCCCACTTCGGCTGCGCGCCGCGCGCCGCCTGCACCGCGTCGCGGACGTCCTTGCGCGACGCGCGCGCGACGTTCTGCCCCTGCGCCTCGTAGGTGCGCCCGCTCTCGCTGCGCGGGAACGCGCCGCCGATGAACAGCTTGTACGTCTTCTTGACGGGGAGGCGCGCCATAGCGTGAAGGTTACGCGGGCTTGCGGGGTCAGGCACGTGTCTGACCCCATGACCCCCGGCGCGCATTGTCTCGAGCGGCCACGTGCAAGCGCGTTTCGTCCCTGCTCACCGCCTGTGGACGAAAAGCGCGGGGTCAGGCACGTGTCTGACCCCGCCCGCGCGTATCCTCGGTGCATGAGTGAGCGCGCGATCCCCGTGCTGCCTGCGCGCGACCTCGCCGAGACGCTCGCGTTCTACGAGCGGCTCGGCTTCGTCGAGACCGGCACGACATGGGACGTCTACCGCTACCTGATCGTCTCACGCGACCAGTACGAGCTTCACTTCTTCGAAGCCCGTGACGTCGACCCGCTCACGACCGCTTCGGGCTGCTACCTGCGCGTCGCCGACGCGGACGCTCTGTACGCAGAATGGGAACGCATCGGCGTGCCGCACGATGCGGCGACCGGCAGCCGCCTCATCGCACCCGTCGACACGCCGTACCGTATGCGCGAGTTCGCGCTCGTCGACCCGAACGGCAACCTGCTGCGCGTCGGCTCGATCGACTAGCCGCCGAACGTCTCGGCGCCGTCGAACGAAAGGTACGGCTCCATGCCGTGACGCCCGCCCTCGCGGCCGAAACCGGATTCCTTGTAGCCGCCGAACGGGCTGGTCGGGTCGAAGCGGTTGAACGTGTTCGCCCACACGACGCCGGCGCGCAAACGCTCCGCCATCCAGAGGATGCGCGAGCCCTTCTCGGACCAGATGCCCGCCGACAATCCGTACGGCGTGTTGTTCGCCTTCTCGACAGCCTCGTCGGGCGTGCGGAACGTCAGCACGCTCAGCACCGGGCCGAAGATCTCCTCCTGCGCGATGCGGTAGCTCTGCGCAACGTTGGTGAAGACCGTCGGCGCGAACCAGTAGCCCTTCTCGGGCAACGTGCACGGCGGCTGGTAGATCTCGGCGCCTTCGTCCCGTCCCGCCTGCACGAGCTCGGTGATCTTGTCGAGCTGCATCCTCGAGTTGATCGCGCCGACGTCCGTGTTCTTGTCGAGCGGGTCGCCGACGCGCAGCGTCTCCATACGCTTCTTCAGCTTCTCGATCAGCGGCTCGGCGATCGACTCCTGCACGAAGAGCCGCGAGCCCGCGCAGCACACGTGGCCCTGGTTGAAGTAGATGCCGTTGACGATGCCTTCGACCGCCTGGTCGAGCGCGCAGTCGTCGAAGACGATGTTCGCGGCCTTGCCGCCGAGCTCGAGGGTCAGCTTCTTGCCGGTACCTGCGAGCCGGCGCTGGATCGCCTTGCCGACGTCGGTCGAGCCGGTGAATGCGATCTTGTCGACGTCGGAGTCGACCAGCGCCGCACCCGTCGAGCCGTCGCCGGTGACGATGTTGACGACGCCCGGCGGCAGCTCCGCCTGGCGAACGACGTCGCAGAAGAGCAGTGCCGTCAGCGGCGTCGTCTCGGCCGGCTTCAACACGACGGTGTTCCCGCCCGCGAGCGCCGGCGCGATCTTCCACGCGAGCATCAGCAACGGGAAGTTCCACGGAATGATTTGCCCCGCGACCCCGAGCGGCTTCGGGCTGCGATTCGGAAACGCGTACTCGAGCTTGTCGGCCCAGCCGGCGTAGTAGAAGAAATGTGCGGCCGCGAGCGGGGTGTCGACGTCGCGCGACTCCTTGATCGGCTTGCCGCCGTTCAGCGACTCCAGCACGGCGAACTCGCGCGCGCGCTCCTGCAGGATGCGCGCGATCCGGAACAGATACTTCGCGCGCTCGCTGCCCGGGAGCTTCGCCCACGACTTCGACGCCTCGCGCGCAGCGGCGACCGCCCTCTCCACGTCCGCAGCGCTCGCCTGCCCGATCTGCGCGAGCGGGCTCTCGTCACGCGGCGAGATCGTCGTGAAGTGCTCCTTCGCCGTGACCCACTCGCCGCCGACGAAGAGGCCGTAGCTCTCCTGCAGGCGCACGATGTCGGTCGACTCGGGAGCAGGCGCGTACGTCCAGCCCGCGGGCACCGGCGCGCTCCCTTTCTTATCGACGTCAGTCATTGGTGAAGTAGTCCTTCGACTGGTAGACGCCGGTCTTCTCCTTGCGCAGCTGCATGAGGATGTCGTTGACGAGGCTCGACGCGCCGATGCGGTAGAGGTCAGGCGTCAGCCAGTCGGGCCCAAGCGTCTCGTGCACCTGCACGAGGTATTGGATCGCGTTCTTCGACGTGCGGATTCCGCCGGCGGGCTTCATGCCGACGCGGCGCCCGGTCTCCTCGAATACGTCACGAATCGCTTCGAGCATGACGAGGTGCACCGGCAAAGTCGCGGCGCCCGGCAGCTTGCCGGTGGACGTCTTGATGAAGTCTCCGCCCGCTGCCATCGCGAGCAGGGACGCGCGGCGCACGTTGTCGTACGTGCCGAGCTCCGACACCTCCAGGATCACCTTGAGGTGCGCGTCGCCGCACGCCGCCTTCACGCGCACGATCTCGTCGTACACGTCGGCGTAGCGACCGGAGAGGAACGCGCCGCGGTCGATGACCATGTCGATCTCGTCCGCCCCCATCGCGACGGCGTCTTCGACGTCGCGCAGCTTCACGTCGATCGGGCTCTGCCCGCTCGGGAACGCCGTCGCGACGCTCGCGACCTTGACGCCGGAGCCGCGGAGCTTCTCCTTCGCGACGGGGACGAGATTCGGATAGACGCATACGGCGGCGACGCTCGGCACGTTCGCGTCCGACGGATCTGGCCGCATCGCCTTCGAGCACAGGGCGGCGACCTTGCCGGGTGTGTCCTGCCCTTCGAGGGTCGTCAGGTCGCAGCAGCGGATCGCCAGCTCGAGCGCCCAGACCTTGGCGTCCTTCTTGATCGAGCGCTTCGCGAGCTCGCCCGCGCGCGCCTCGACCGCGACCTGGTCGATCGCGCCGATCCGCGGCAGGCGCTGCTTGAGCGGAAGCTCGAAGCCGCGCGGCAAGACTGGGGCCTGCGCCATGGGATGAGGTTAGCGCGGGCCTGGTCGGTCGATGTTCCAGACGCGCCCGGCGGAGACGAGATAGCCGCCGTCCGGCTTCGGAACCATCGCGAACCGGGTGATCGTCCGCTGGCCCCCCTCGAGGTCGCCGTACATCACCGAGACGCCAAGCGTCTCGCCGGACTCGACTGCGCGGCGCGCCTCGCGGAAGTCCTCCGCGGCTGGGTCGCGGAACGACCCCTGCCAGAAGCCGAGATCGCCGGCGGCGACAAAGATGTCGCGCGTCAAGCGATGCATCTGATCGAGCGGTGGCGGGTCGTCGGCGTTCATGTGGTCGGTCATCCACCAGCCGTGGAGGACTGCCGTGCCGGTGCTGACGTTGCGGAGCGACATCACGAGGTACACCGCCTCGTCCGTCGCCTCGGCCGCGCCGGAGCCGCCCGGCAGCGTGAACCACTTGCCGTCCATGAAGCCGACCTTCTGCACGGAGTCGTCGAGCCGCGACGGCATCAGCAGCGGCCGCAGGTTCGCCAGCACCGACAGCTCGGCGACGCGCGCGGCCCGGTTGGACGAGCGCACGGAGGCAAAGGTCGCGACCGCCAGCACCAATGTTCCAGCAGCGGTCGCCAGGGAAGAGATCGTCACCCAGTCCATGAACCGACCTTAACCATGGAAGAGATCCGCGCAGAGTCCTGGACGCACCTGCACGAGCTGCTGTTCGCAGACTCGTGGCACGAGCAGCTGGGCCGCCACCGCTCCGACTTCGTCTACCGCGGCGAGGCGTTCCTCGATGCGAAGCTCGCAACGAGCCTGCAGCGCCTGGGCGGCGACTACGCCGACGTCGAGCGGCACCTGCTCCGCAACTTCCGGAAGTACGCACGCTACGAGGACGTTCCGGTCGACTCTCTGTGGCACTGGCTCGCGCTCGCGAAGCACCACGCCCTCGCCACCCGGCTCCTGGACTGGACATTCTCGCCCTACGTCGCGCTCCACTTCGCGACTGCGTTCGCGCGCGACTACGAACAGGACGGCCTGATCTGGATGGTGGACTTCGTGAAGACCAACCAGCTGCTGCCGAAGCGCGTACGAGAGGCGGTCGAGCGCGAGGGCATGAACGCGATCTCGGCCGACCTGCTGCACGAGCTCGCGCCGACGCTCGGCGATTTCGACGAGCTCGGCGACGACTTCGTCGTCTTCTTCGAGCCGCCGGCGCTCGACGACCGGATCGTCAACCAGTACGCGCTGTTCTCGCTGATGCCGAGCCCGCACGCGCGGATGGACGAGTGGCTGCAGAGCCAGGACGGCCTTGCGCGGCGCATCATCGTGCCCGCGGAGCTCAAGTGGGAAGTCCGCGACAAGCTCGACCAGGCGAACATCACCGAGCGTGTCCTCTTCCCCGGGCTCGACGGGCTCGCGACCTGGCTGAAGCGGTACTTCTCACCGCGGCCGTAGGAATGGCCGTACGATCCTCCTTGATGGGGGTTGTCGAGCGGAACAACATCGTGCTGTCGGGCCGGGTGGGCGGGCAGCCGATGATGTTCGCCCACGGCTTCGGATGCGACCAGAACATGTGGCGCTTCGTCGCTCCCGCGTTCGAGGGCGAGTTCCGCGTCGTGCTGTTCGACCACGTCGGCGCGGGAAACTCCGACCTCGGCGCGTACGACCGCGCGAAGTACTCGAGCCTCTCGGGTTACGCCGACGACGTCCTGTCCATCTGCCGCGAGCTCGAGCTCAGGGACGTCGTGTACGTCGGCCACTCCGTCAGCGCGATGATCGGCGTGCTCGCCGCGGCCAAGGAGCCCGACCGCTTCGCGAAGCTGGTTCTGATCGGGCCCTCCCCGCGGTACACCGACGACGGCGACTACGTCGGTGGATTCACGGAGCCGGACATCGAGGGGCTGCTCGAGGTGCTCGACAACAACTACCTCGGCTGGTCGCACACCTACGCGCCGGTCATCATGGGTCGGGAGGACCGGCCCGAACTCGGCGAAGAGCTGACCAACAGCTTCTGCCGCACCGATCCGGAGATCGCGCGCCACTTCGCGCGCGTCACATTCACCTCCGACAACCGCGCCGACCTCGACGACGTCAAGGTGCCCGCTCTGGTCCTCCAGTGCAGCCAGGACATCATCGCTCCCGAGCCGGTGGGACGGTTCGTGCACGAGCATCTCGCAGGCAGCACGCTCGTCCAGATGGCTGCCAGCGGCCACTGCCCGAACCTCAGC
>DASZBP010000406.1:0-10435 GCA_035943915.1 Gaiellaceae bacterium
CGGTGTCGTACCAGGCGTTGAGATACGGATCGGTCAGCGCCTCGATGTACTCGTGGCTCGTCGTGTCGACCGCGCTGTCGGCGGTCGCGCCGTTCGGTGCCTTCGGGCCTTGGCACCCGCGGTTGCTCCACGACCACGGCATGTTCGCCCACACGTACGTGTGCGTGTTGTCGTACCAGGCCGTGTGGTACGCGCAGTAGTACGAGTCGGAGGAGTTCGCCGAGCAGATGCCCTGCGTGTCGTCGAAGCAGTCGGCGACACCGGGCGGCAGGTAGACGATGAAGAGGTGCGTCGGGTGCGTCGACGGTTGCGGATTCGACCCGGACACCGCGTTCGTGTCGGCCGGCCAGCCTTGCGACTGCGCGAACGCCGAGAGCTCGTTGAAGATCTGCTCCTCGGTGAGGCACGGCTGGCCGTTCAGACCGGAGCTGCAGCCGCTCGCGGGGAACGGCGCTGTGTCGACGGCGGAGCCTGCGAACGTCGCGTCGTAGGAGACGTTGTATTGCGACGTCACCGAGAAGACGTTGCTCGTCGTGCCGCTGTCGGCTGCGACGTTCCCGAGATAGCCGTCGACGACGCCCCGCCACGACGAGTCCAGCGAGTAACCCGACGGGAACCAGTAGATCGCGTGCACGGTGTTCGCCGTCATTACCGGCCCGCCGTGATTCACGAGCTTGCCGGGGATGTTCGCGGCACTCGACGCCGACTCGGTGAACGGCGACACGCGCTGCGCCTTCTGGCCCTTCACCTGCACGCCACGGTGGCCGGAGTGCGGTGCCGCGGAGTGACCATCGGCGCGCGCGAGCGCCGGCGCGGCCAGCGTCGCCAGAACGAGTGTGAGCACGCACCCGAGACGAGTGATCGACCCCCCGGTCAACGTGCGCTCACGGTAACGCCTTTTGCAGGAAACGGCAGGCTTTCTTGCCGCTTTCAGACCGAATCCACCCACTCGGGGTAGGCCGAAAGGTCCGTCCGCGGGCCTCCGTAAAGTCTTTGTTCGGAAGCCGTGGCCGTATCACTTTCTCGTCGTACGCTCGCGGCAGCCGCAACCGGAAGGAGCTTTCGATGATCCCGCGTCCCCGCCCCCGCATCCTCCTGCTCGCACTCGCCGCCGCCGCGATCGGCGCCGCATTCGCCGCCGTCGGTGGCGCGACGACGCTGGCAACGCAGCCGTCGAACACCGCGCCGCCCAGCGTCAGCGGCACCGCGAAAGCGGGCAATACGCTCACCACGACGAGCGGGAGCTGGTCGGGAACGACGCCCATGACCTTCACGTACGCGTGGCTGCGCTGCGACACGAATGGCGTGAACTGCAATTCGATCACCGGCGCAAACGCGCAGACCTACGACCTCACGAGCGACGACGTCGGCCACACCGTCAAGTCTCGGGTCACGGCGCAGAACAGCGCCGGCACGGCGACCGCGGCATCGCACGCGACGGGCACCGTCGCCGGCGGGACGCCGCCTGCGAACACCACGTTGCCGAGCATCAGCGGGACACCGCAGGTGGGCCAGGATCTCAAGACGTCGACCGGCTCGTGGTCCGGCACCTCGCCGTTCACCTACAAGTACGACTGGCGCCGGTGTGACGCGAGCGGCAACAACTGCTCGAGCATCGGCAGCCACTCCGACAATCAGACATACACGTTGGTCGACGCCGACGCCGGGCACACGATCCGGGTCGTCGTGACCGCGTCGAACTCGGGCGGATCGGCGCAGGCGACGTCCAAGGCTACGGCCGTCGTCACGGTCGGTGCGCCCGCCAATACGGCGCCGCCGCAGATCACCGGCTCGTCGCAGGTCGACCAGACGCTGACCACGTCGAACGGAACGTGGACGGGCAACCCGACGTCGTACGCATACCAGTGGGAGCGCTGCGACTCCGGCGGCAACAACTGCGCGGCGATTACCGGTGCGACGGCGACGACGTACAAGACGACTTCCGACGACCTCGGCCATGCGATCCGCGTCGTCGTGAGGGCGACGAGCAGCGCGGGAAGCAAGAGTGTGGAGAGCGCTGCGTTCGGGCCGATTACCTCGAACGTGCCGACCGGCGTCACGAAGCTCCCGAGCGGCGAGCTCTCGATCGCCGCCGCGAGCGTTCCTGACACCGACCGCCTGACGATCGTGCAGGTCACGTACAAGCCGTCGGTGACGAGCCACAATCACCAGCCGCTTCAGGCCACGATCCGCGTTGTCGACGAGCACGGCTATGACGTCGCGGGCGCGCTGGTCTACGTGCTCGGCACGCCGTACAACTGGCTCGCGAAGGTCGCGGAGGCGCCAACCGCATCGAACGGCCGCGTCACCGTCACGCTCTCGCCGACGCGTGCGGCACCGCGCCACGGCGCACTGCTCGTTTTCATCCGCGCGCGCACGCCGCAGGGCGACCTGCTCGCGGGCTCGTCCACGCGCCGGCTCGTGCAGTTCAAGCTCGCGCGGTAGCGCCGTCTCACACTTCAGCGGCGTCCGTCGTTTACCCAGGTAGATGACGGACGCCGCTTTGTCTCTCCCCTCCGAGCGCCGCAGCTCGGCTGCCGCAGCCGCTGCGCTGCTGACGGTGACGCTCTGGGCGTCGGCGTTCGTCGGCATCCGCTCGGCAGGGCATCACGTCTCGCCCGGCGCGCTCGCGCTCGGCCGGCTGCTCGTCTCGAGCGCAGCGCTCGGCGCGCTCGTGCTGATTCGGCGCGAGCCCATGCCCTCGCGCCGCGACCTCATCCCGATCGCGCTCTGCGGCGCGCTCTGGTTCGGGCTCTACAACGTCGTGCTGAACGAAGCCGAGCGGCGCGTCGACGCGGGGACTGCGTCGATGCTGGTCAACACCGGCCCGATCCTGATCGCGGTCCTCGCCGGCGTGTTGCTGAGCGAGGGGTTCCCGCGCAAGCTCGTCACCGGCTGCATCGTCGCGTTCGCGGGCGCCGTCGTCATCGGGGCCGCGACGTCGCACGGGATCACGCCGAGCTGGGGCGCCGTGCTCTGCCTTGCCGCGGCGGCGCTGTACGCCGGCGGCGTCGTCCTGCAGAAGCCGGTGCTCGCACGCGTGTCGCCGCTCGTCGTGACGTGGCTCGCGTGCATGACCGGCACGATCGTCTGCCTGCCGTTCGCAGGACAGCTGGCGCACACGCATGCGCCCGCGTCGTCGTGGGGCTGGGTCGTGTATCTCGGGATCGCGCCGAGCGCGATCGGGTTCATGGCGTGGGGCTTCGCGCTGTCGCGCACGACGGCCGGGAGGATGGGCGCCACCACGTACCTCGTGCCGCCGCTCGCGATCCTGCTCGGCTGGCTGCTGCTCGGCGAGATCCCACCCTTGCTCGCGGTCGTCGGCGGCGCGCTCTGCTTGACCGGCGTTGCGCTGTCGCGCTCTCGCTAGCCTGGGCGCATGACCAACGCGACCATTGAGACCAATCACGGCACAATCGAGGTCGAGCTCTTCGACCAGGACGCCCCGAAGACCGTCGAGAACTTCACCAAGCTCGCGCAGGACGGTTTCTACGACGGCGTGATCTTCCACCGCGTCATCCCCGACTTCATGATCCAGGGCGGCGACCCGACCGGCACAGGCTCGGGGGGCCCCGGCTACCAGTTCGAGGACGAGCAGAACGAGCACGGCGTCGAGCGCGGCATGCTCGCGATGGCGAACGCCGGCCCGAACACGAACGGCTCGCAGTTCTTCATCGTCACCGCCGAGGCCTGCCCGTGGCTCAACGGCAAGCACACCGTCTTCGGCCGCGTGACCTCGGGCATGGACGTCGTCGACGCCATCTCGGCGCTCGACACCGACCCGTCCGATCGTCCGAACAGCGACGTCGTCATGCAGTCCGTGAAGGTGGCTGAGTGACCCACGAGCATCACGAAGGGCAGACGATCACCTGCCCGCACTGCAAGAAGTCGTTCACCGCGCCGCTGATGGCGGGGGGCGCGGAGCGTTACCGCGGGTTCAAATGCCCGCATTGCCGGCTGTTCGTGCCCGCCGCGCGCACCGACAAGTAACCCGAGCTCTTGATCTGGCCTATCCGGTAGCGCCGGGCGCCGCGAGGCGCGTGGCGCGTGGCGCTTCTCGGTTACATACCCGAGCTCTTGATCTGGCCTATCCGGTAGCGCCGGGCGCCGCGAGGCGCGTGGCGCTTCTCGGTTACATACAGTCGCGAAGAGCCTGGGCCTCGGGGAGGCTCTCGAGCTTCTTCAGCGTGTTGTTCTCGATCTGGCGGATGCGCTCGCGCGTGACGCCGAACGCCTTGCCGACCTCTTCGAGCGTGCACGGCTGGCCGCCGGTGAGGCCGAAGCGCAGCTCGATCACCTGGCGCTCGCGCACCGGAAGCGACGCGAGCGCGATCTCGATGTCCGAGCGGCGCAGCGTGAGTGAGGCGGCCTCGTCCGGCGTCTCCGCGTTCTCGTCCTCGACGAAGTCGCCGAGCTCCGAGTCCTCTTCCTCGCCGATCGGCTTCTCGAGCGACACGGGGTGCTGCGCCATCCGCAGGATCTCGCGCACCTCCTCGGTCGTCATCTCGAGCTCCTCGGCGATCTCCTCCGGCTTCGGCTCGCGGCCGAGGCGCTGGACGAGCTGGCGCTCGATGTGCACGACCTTGTTGAGCTTCTCGACCATGTGCACCGGGATGCGGATCGTGCGGGCCTTGTCGGCGATCGCGCGTGTGACCGCCTGGCGGATCCACCACGTCGCGTACGTCGAGAACTTGTAGCCCTTGCGGTAGTCGAACTTCTCCACCGCGCGGATCAGGCCGAGCGAGCCTTCCTGGATCAGGTCGAGGAAGCTCAGCCCACGGCCGAGGTAGCCCTTTGCGATCGAGACGACGAGGCGGAGGTTCGCCTCGGTCATCTGCGTCTTCGCCGCCATGTCGCCGCGCTCGATGCGCTTCGCGAGATAGACCTCCTGGTCGGCGGTCAGCAGCGGAACCTTGCCGATCTCGCGCAGGTACAGCCGCAGCGAGTCGAGCGAGGGCTCGACGGAGAGGTCCAGCTTCGGCGCCGGCGCCTTGTCCTCCTCGACGAGCGGCTGCTCGTGGGGGAGGCGCTTGTGCTCCTCGCCCTCGACGAGTTCGACGCCATGGTCGATCAGGTACGTCGTGAAGTCCTCGACCTGCTCCTTGGTGAGCTCGACCTCCTCCAGACCCTTGACGATCTCGTCGTAGGTGAGAAAGCCCTTCTCCTTGCCCGACTCGACGAGCTTCTGAAGCTCTTCGACGTCGGGGAGAGCAATGTCGACAGTGAGCACCTGAGCACGACCTCCGGTTTACACGCGGTTTGACGGGACTTGACAACCAACGCGCGAGCCGACCATCCCCCGGCTCACCCTCAACGTGGGCCGGAGATTACCTCAATGGTCACGAGTCGCAAGCGAAATATCTTTCGGTCCGACACACCGTTTACGGTCCACTTGTGCTACCGCTCGCCCTGGTCGCGCTCGCGCTCGCTCGGCCCCCCGTTGCCTACGTGGACACGGGCACGAAGCACGTTCCGCTGACGATCTCGTCGTGGTGCTGGGCGGCGCACTGCAGCGCGCCGATCGCGCGCGCACGTCGCGTGATCCAGGTGCACCCAGGCGCGACGCTGCGCATCCATCTGCAGTTCACGCCGACTGCGGTCTCGCTGAACGTCGGCGGCGCGCCGGCGAAGTGGAAGCTCTCCGGGCACGACATCACGTGGCTGCCGAAGCACGCGGGCGGCCTCTCGCTCACCGCGACGGGTGTGCGCGGGTTCGTCACGTACGTCGGCCGCGTCGCGTTCCGGCCCTAGAAAGAGGAACGGCCGGCTGTTGGACGCCGGCCGTTCGATGCTCCGCCGCAGGATGATTGCCGTCAGTCCCGAGGGAAGCCTGCCTCTCTATCGGCACCCGCGCCGCCGACCTTTAGCCCTACGATGGCCCGGTGGAAAGCGCCTTTCTGAGCCGTCTGCGCAGTGGGCCGCCGGTCGTCGCGGACGGCGGGATGGGCGTCGTGCTCACCGCCGCGGTCGCAGGCCTGCGGGCGCCGGAGGAGGCGAATCTTCGAGCGCCCGACGCCGTTGTCGCGGCGCACGTGTCGTTCATCAACGCGGGCGCAGAGCTGATCGAGACCAATACGTTCGGTGCGAACCGGCGCAAGCTCGCGCAGCACTACCTGGAGGACGACGTCGAGCGGATCAACTCGGCCGGCGTGAAGCTCGCGCGCGACGCGCGCGAGGTGACGGGGCGCGACGTCTTCATCGGCGGATCGATCGGGCCGGTCGGCGAGCACGACGGCGAGGCGTTCGCGGAGCAGGCGCGCATCCTCGAAGGACGCGGCGCCGACCTCTTCATGCTCGAGACGTTCTACGACCTGCTCGAGCTCGAGGTTGCGATCGGCGCGGTCCGCTCGGTGTCGAGCCTGCCGATCGTCGCGCTGATGAGCTTCGACGCGGACGCGGTCACGATGGCAGGCGTCACGGCGCGCGCGGCGGCGGAGAGGCTGCAGGCGCTCGACGTCGCGGCCTTCGGGGCAAACCACGGCCGCGGCCCCGCCGCGGCACTCGCTGCGCTCGAAGAGATGTCGGGCGAAGGCTTTTCACTCGCTGCGCTGCCGAACGTCGGTCTCGCGACGATGGCGGGCTCACGCCTTGCGTTCCCGCACGCCACGCCCGAGTACTTCGCCGAGTTCGCCGCGCGTGCGCGCGCGCTCGGAGCGAAGGTGATCGGCGGCTGCTGCGGCACGACGCCCGCGCAGATCGGCGCGATCCGCGAGGCGATCGACGAGAACCGCGCTGCACGCTCCGTGCGCACGTCGGCGCGGCGCGAGGAGACGATCGAAGCGAGCAGCTCGCGCGAGGAGCCGACACAGCTCGCGCGGATGCTCGAGGCAGGCGAGTTCGTGATCTCGGTGCAGCTCGACCCCCCGCTCGGCGGCAGCGCGGCCGGGCTCGTCGACATCGCGACGCGCATCCGCGAGACGGGGCTCGCCCACGTCGTCGACGTCAACGACAACCCCCGCGCCCGCGCTCGCATGAGCGGCATCCTGGCGTCGAGCGCGATCCAGCGCCTCGCCGAGGTCGAGGTCGTTCCGCACCTGACGCCGCGCGACTCGACGATCGCGGGGCTGGAGTCGCTGCTCCTCGGCGCGCACGCGGAGGGGATCCGCAACGTGCTCGCCGTGACCGGCGATCCCCCGGAGGCGGGCGACTATCCCGGCACGGGCGCCGTCTACGACGTCGACGCGATCGGCCTCGTCGAGCTGATCACGCACCTCAACGAGGGAGTCGACTTCCATGGGCGCGCGATCGACGCACCGACCTCCTTCTACTGCGGGGTCGCAGTCAACCCGACCGCCGACGACCTCGACCTCGAGGCGGAGCGGTTTCGCCGAAAGGTGGACGCCGGTGCGCGGTTTGCGATGACGCAGGTGCTGTTCGACCTGTCGTACCTCGAGTCGTTCCTGGAGCGCGTCGGCGGCTGCCCGATCCCGCTGCTGGTCGGCGTGTGGCCGATCCGCTCACTCGAGCTCGCGGTGCGCGTCCACAACGAGACGCCCGGGATCGTCGTGCCGGAGCACGTGCAAACGCGCTACCGCGAAGCGGGCGCCGACGCCGGCAACGTCGGTGCAGACCTTGCGCGCGAGTTGATCGCAGGCGCACGCGAGCTTGCGCACGGCGTCTACGTCGTTGCGCCGTTCCGAAGGCCGCTCGGCGTGCTCGACCTGCTTGCGTCGATCTAGCACTTGCCGGTCGACACCGGCTTGCGCGCCTTGCGCAGGTCGGACGCGACCGGGCTCGCCGGGATGCCGTAGCCCGCGCGCGTCCCGACCCGCGCGGCGAAGATCGTCGCCTCGACGCGGCCCTCGGCATCGACTGCAGGCCCTCCGGAGTTCCCGTGGCGCACGAGCCCGCTGACGACGGTGATCTCGCGCAGCGCACCGTCGACGAGCACGTCGTTCGTGCTGCCGACGCGGCCCGGGCGCGCATCGAACGGCCCGTCCCCCGGGTAGCCGAGGATCGCGACCGAGTGCCCGTCGACCGGCTGCGCGATCTTCAGCGCAGGCGCCTTCAGGCCGGCGACGCGCAGCACGGCGACATCGTTGCGCCGGTCGACGACGAGCGCGGTCGCGGCGCGGCCGTCGACCTTGATGTCGTTCGCGCCGGAGACCACGTGTGCTGCGGTGACGACGATGTGCGGGCGCGCGACCCAGCCCGAGCCTTCGACGCCGAGCCCGCACGCGTTCGCAAGGATCCGGAAGACACTCTTGCGTGCCAGCCGCACGGTCGTGCTCGACAGCGCGCGCGTGTCGGGAGGGGTCGACGGCGGCGCCGGGCCGGCGATCGGCTGCAGCGGGTCGACGCGGTTGAGCGCGCGGAGCACGGTGCTCGGCGGCGCGATGCGGTTCAGGCGCTGCAGCACGACCGACTGCTGGATCTCGTGTCGGATCTGCGTCTGCCCGGGCAGCTGGAGGAGCATCGCGCCGGCGACCCACGCAAGCGCGAGGCCCATCGCCGCGCCGAGGACGGCGCCGCCGACGGTGTCGAGGAGCCGGAGGGGCGGGATCAGCGCGAGCCCGCCGCGTGCAAACGACCCCGCGATTCCGGCGACGCCCTGCAGCACGCTGGCCCCGACGAGCGCGCCGACGAGCGCGGCGACGGAGGTGTACGGCGACTGTGCGCCGCCGTGCAGGAAGTGCGGTGCCACCCGCGCGCCCATCACCGCGCCGGCGGCGAGGCCGCCGAGGGAAAGAGCGGTGGCGATCAGCCCGCGGCGAAGACCGGTGAGCGCGCCGAGCGCGGCGATCGCGAGCGCGATCCAGTCGACGCGGGTCACGCGGCCAAGGTACCGAGGGGGTCGGCGCGCCCCCGCTACACTGCGCGACTGATCGGGGGCGTAGTTCAGCTGGTTAGAACGCCGGCCTGTCACGCCGGAGGTCGCGGGTTCGAGTCCCGTCGCTCCCGCTCAGAAAGCCGCCGCGAGGCGGCTTTCTCGTTATTCGCCGCCGATTCGCGCTTGCGCTGGGATCGGGTCGAGCCCTTGCTCGCTCGGGTGCATGGTCTTGGGATCGAGGCACACGCGCTCGAGGATCTTCGTCTGCTTGACCATGGCGGCCAGCATGGCCAAGCGCTCCGCGCGGCCCAGGTCGGGTTTCGCGATCAGCGTGGCCGCGACGCCGCCGATGATCTGCAGCGGGTTCGCCATGCGATGGCGGACGAGCTGGGTGTAGTGGTAGAGCGCGCGCTGGTACTCCTCGCTATCGCTTGTTGCCTCCGCGAGCTTCTCCGCAGCCACCTCGAGCTGCTCATCGGCGAACGACATCAGCCGTTCCGCGTCATCCGTCTTGTGGTCGGCGACGGCCATCTGTGCAGCGGCCGCATTCAGATGCTCTTTCGCCGCCTGCATGTGGACGTTCGCCTCGGCGAGGCGGAGGTCGGCAGCGACTGCCCGCGCATCGGCGGCAGCACCACGCGCTTCGGCGGCTGCGTTACGCGCGTCCTCGCTCGACTCGCGCGCATCGGCTCCAGCCTCGCGGGCGTCGGCCGTCGCGTCTCGCGCGTCAGCTTCGGCGTCGCGCTCGTCCGCGTTGACACTGCGCGCATCGTCGGCCGGTTTGCGCGTGTCCGCATCAGCCTCGCGGGCCTCTGCCGTCACGTCGCGTTCGACTGCGGCCTGGCGGCGCGCGTCCGCATCGTCACGCCGGTCGTCGGCCGGAGCCTCTGCCGGCGTCACTGTTTCCTCTGAGCTCCGTTCCAACATGGTCATGCCCTCGCTTAGACGGTTACTTGCTTTATCCCGCGGCAGAACGCAGCCCTGCCCGGGCGCGCCGACAGCTGACGAAAGGAGGCCGCTCGCGCGGCCTCCTTTCGTCAGATCGTCTTCTTCTCGTTCGCCCGCTTCTCGGCGCGCTTTTCTTTGAGCGACTTCTGCGCCTGCTTCTTCGCCGGCTTCTTGGGTTTGTCTGAGCCCTTCATTCGGCTCAACTTACCGCGAGCGGCGGCGGTTGCGGGTGGGACGGGGCTGCTTGGCGACCGTCATGCCCGATGCGGCGAACGCATCGCCGTGGCCGAGCCGCTTCGCAAGCTGCTGTACGTCGGCCCGCTGGTCCGGCAGGACGAGCGTGACGCCGGTGCCGCTGCGGCCCGCGCGGCCGGTCCGGCCGACGCGATGCACGTAGTCGTCGTCGGAGTGCGGCGGGTCGAAGTTGATCACGTGGGTCACGTGGTCGACGTCGAGCCCGCGGGCCGCGACGTCGGTCGCGACGAGCGTCGGCACGCGGCCGGACTCGAACTGCGCGAGCGAGCGCTCACGCGCGTTCTGCGACATGTTCCCGTGCATCGTCACTGCGGGCACGCCGTGCTGGCGCGAGAGCTTGCGTGCGAGCTTGTCGGCGCCGTGCTTGGTGCGGACGAAGACGAGCGCGAGCCCGCGCTCCTCGTTCAGCCTGGCGACGAGCTGGTCGAGCTTGCCCTCGTGCGTGACGGAAACGAACTCGTG
>DASZBP010000407.1:0-4492 GCA_035943915.1 Gaiellaceae bacterium
CAGCGCAAGATCTTGCCGCCGGCGGGATCAGCGCCCCCAGTTTCACCGTTTCGGGCGCCCCAGTCGACCACACAGGACCACTCGTCACCGGTTTGAGTGCCAGCCCCAGCCAGGTGAACACCAGCAACGAAGCGACGGTCACGCTCACCGCCGCGATGAGCGACCCTTCCGGAATCAATATGGGTGATGGCCCGTATTTTGGGGGTGGCTCGTACGGACCGAGTATCGCGCTTCGCTCCCCGTCGGGCAAACTACGGGTAGAGGCGCCGTTTACGGCTGGTCTGGGCGATCAATTTGAAGCACGCCTGACGCTTCCCGCCGGAGCCGAACCCGGCCTCTGGACGATCTCGAGCTTCCTAGTCACAGACAAATTGGGCAACTTCGCCCACGTCCCCAACTTTGCCGGCGTCCAGGTCGACGGCATCCCCGACCTCACCCCGCCCACGATCCAGGCTGTCCTGATAACACCAGCTGCGATCTCACTCGATGCAGGCGCCGTCGCGGTCACCGTTAGCGCGACCATCACCGACAACCTGGCAGGTATCGCAAGCTACCCACTCTGCGCTGCAATCGATCTCTGTTTGGGCCCGACCGTCAACCTCGACTACGGAAACGGCGCCATCTCCGCCGCACTCACCCCTACCGCCGGCAGCAACTACTCGGCAACCCTGACCGTACCCGCCACCGCCATCCCGCCAACCGCCACCGTGACCATCTCTGCGAGTGACAACGTCGGCAACGTCGGCAGCCAAACCCAAACCCTCCAGATCAGCCGGACGCTCCCCCGAGCCTCGCAACGACCAACCATTAACTCCTTCCCGAAGGTGCACGTCGGCCAGACAATCAACGCCACACTGCCCCTCGGCACGGCAATCAGCGGCAGCCAACCAATCAGCCAAAGCTGGCAATGGCAACGCTGCACCCTCTCCAACGTCTGCAGCGACATCCCCACCGCAACCAATGCCAACTACGCCATCACCAACGCAGACCTCCAGCACACCCTCCGCGCCGAACTCATCCTCACAAACGCAGTCGGCACCAGCCGCGCGTACTCGGGGGAAACCAGCCCAGTCATCCCCTAACACGGCAGCGCTCCGGACGCGCTTCGCTTCGCCCCTCGCCACTTAACGGTAGGAGGCTCGTCTTTACGCTGTTGCTTTTCGGCAGCATCGTGAGCGGATGAACCCTTCGTTATCCCTCGGCGATAGTCGATTGCGACCGGTCGCTTCGACGGCGTCGCATTTGCAGCACTTTCGTTAAGCCCTCTAACGGACTCGAACCGTTGACCCCCTCCTTACCATGCGCTCCGGAACCGTTGCCGGGGGTTGCCACCGATTGCGGATCGGCTTATTTGAGCGGGCTTCGGGGGTGTTTGTTCCATTTGCCACCGGTTGCCACCGGTTGCGCCCGCTGGGCTCCATAAATGCACCACCCCTTCGTCGCGGATCACCGATTGCCAAAGGGATCGCGACGGCCCCTGTGCGGCCTCGAGTATTGAGCGTTCTCTGTTGAGAGGGGGTCACGTGCGAGCTGCGTGGGCCGACGTATCAAGGGGCGTCAGGATTTTCCTGTGGCCGGACCTCGAGCTCATCGCCGCAGAACACGATCGCCGCGACGGCGAGTACTGACCTAGAGCCAGCCGCGTTTCTTGAACAGGGTGAAGAGGCCGGCGACGGTGAGTACTTCAAGTCCGACTCCGAGTCCGAAGAAAATGGCGGGGCTCTTGATGTGTCCGACCATCCAGCCGAAGTTCTGACCAAAGAAGCCGGTGATGAACGAGAGCGGCAGGAAGATCGTCGCCATGATCGTTAGTTGTTTCATGACGCCGTTGAGTCGGTTCGACACGGTCGAGAGATAGACGTCCATTGAGCTGGTGAGCAGGTCGCGGTAGGTGTCGATCAGGTCGCTGATCCGGAGCAGGTGGTCGTAGATGTCACGGAAGTAGCGCTCGTCTTCCTCGGTCATGCCGGGCAACTGAGCCACGCCGCCGGAGAGGCTCGCAAACATGTCGCGTTGCGGTGTGATTGCCTTGCGCATGCCGACGAGTAGTCGTTTCATCTGGAAGATCTCTTGGAGTTGTGCGTCGCTGGCGTTCAGGAAGGTCTGGTTTTCGAGTTCGTCGATGCGGTCGTCGAAGTCGGCGAGGATCGGGAAGAAGCTGTCTACGAGCGCGTCGATGATCCGGTAGAGCAGTTGGCCGGGGTCGTCGACCGCTTTCTTGCGCAGCACGTAGCGCTGGCGCACGTCCGTGAAGGCTGGTGCTTCGTCGCGGTGGACGGTGACGAGAGACTTCTCGTTGTAGAAGCAGTGCACCTCGACGAGGCGGTCGTCGTCGGGGACGGCTCCGTAGACGACGATGAAGACGAAGTCGTCGTATTCGTCGAGCTTCGCGCGTTGCGCAAACTTCTCTGAGTCCTCGACGGCGAGTGGGTGGAACTTGAAGACCTCGCGGAGGATTGTGTAGTCGGCCTCGGTCGGCTGGTCGACGTCGATCCAGAAGAAGGCGTCCCCGGCGAGGAGCTTCTCGACGTTTTCGCGGCTGAAGTGCATCTCTTCGCTGCCGCGGTCGTGGATGACCGTGCAGGTGTTCGGCGCGGTGCGCCGCTCGTCCGGGGGCGCGTCGCCCGTGGACGACTGTGCTGCAGTGGCAACCGGTTGAGGATCGCTCATTGCGTTCTGCTCGATCGGCGGTTACGGCGTGAGCGGAGGCGGCGCTGGCTTCGCTCGAGCTGTACCTTTCCCCACGCTCCGATCCCGAGGACGCAGATCGCGAACACCAACCAGGCGCCAGAGACCGCGGCGACCGCGCCCGCGTAGCGCAGTTCGAAACCGGCGAAGGTGGCGACAACGGCGGGTCCGACGACTAGGCGCAGCAGGGGACGGGCGATGTGCGACATGCAGTTGGAGGCTAGCGTCGAAGCAGGACGCGAGCGCGGTCGCGGCGACCGGTGCGGAGTCCAGAATTTGCTGCATGGAGACCCAACGCGACGTGCTGCGCGAGGAGGAGGTCGAGTCGCGTTGGGAGGCTGCGCCAGCCGTCGTGGTCGTGATCGGCTTACAGCTCACGCTCGCTCTGGTGAGTCGTCAGCTCGACTGGAAGCTGTGGTATATGCCGTGGTGGGTGTGGATCCTGGCAGTCGGCCCCGAGGCCGTCCTCCTGGTGGCGCTCGCTTGGGACACGGTGCTGCAGGCGCTTGAGCGGGTCGGGCATCGCCGGAACGTCGCGTTGATCTTGCTTGCGATCATCAGCATCGAGAACGCGGTTGCGCTCGTCGCGTTGCTCGGCTCGCTGATCAGCGGGCAGGAACGCAGCGGCGGCCAGTTGCTGCTCAAAGGGATGACGATCTGGGGCACAAACGTGATCGCCTACGGACTGTGGTTTTGGGGCATCGACCGCGGCGGCCCAGTCAGACGGAGGCAGCCGGACCCGCCGCCACCCGACTTCCAGTTCCCGCAGATGGAGAATCCCCAGCTCGCCGCGCCGGGGTGGCATCCACGGATCGTCGACTACATCTACATCTCCTTCACGAACTCGATCGCGTTCAGCCCGACCGACGCGATGCCGCTGAGCCGCAGGACGAAGCTGCTGATGCTCTCGGAATCAGCCGTTTCAGCGGTCAGCATCCTGCTCGTCACCGCGCGCTCCGTGAACATCTTCAAGTAGAGACTCCCTCCACCTGTCGGCGTCGCAACCTATCGTTCTCCTATGGCTGTCGCGACACCCCAATCGCAGCTGCTTCACCTCTCGCTGATTCTCGGCGGACAGCTTCGCGACGCCGGCGGCCTTCGCCTCGGCAAGGTCGACGACCTGATCGTGCGGCTCGGCTCCGACGACTATCCGCCCGTGACCGGTGCGCTCGCGACGATCGCCGGCCGCGCAGTGTTCGTCCCGGCGGAGCTGATCACCATGATCGCGCCGGGCACGATCACGATCCGCCGGTCCCCGCTCGATCTGCAGCCGTTCGCGCGGCGGCCGCAGGAGGTGTTGCTGAAGGAGGACGTGCTCGACCGTCAATTGATCAACGTCGATGGCGCGCGGCTCGTGCGCACGAACGAGATCGAGCTTGCCCGTCTCGAGGGTTGGTATCGGGTCGTCGGTGTCGACACAGGCCCGCGTGGCCTGTTTCGTCGGCTGATCCCGCGGCGGTTTGCAGACACGATCCAGCCCGGAAGCTTCCTCGACTGGGCGAGCGTCGAGCCGTTCACGGGGCATGTGCCGACGGTGCGGCTTCGGATTCCGCATCCCAAGCTCGCCCGCCTGCACCCGGCGGAGCTCGCCGACCTCGTCGAGGCGGCCTCACACAGAGAAGGCGAAGAGATCCTGGAGGCGGTGCGCGCCGACCGCGAACGTGAGGCGGACGTGTTCGAGGAGCTCGACAGCCGGCACCAGGTCGAGTTCATCGAAGACAAGACGGACGAGGAGGCGGCCGCCGTGCTTGCTCGGATGGAAAGCGACGATGCCGCCGACCTGATCAACGACCTGCCGGAAGAG
>DASZBP010000408.1:0-1974 GCA_035943915.1 Gaiellaceae bacterium
TGCCGACGCTGCGCCTTCGCGGCGACTACCTCGCGATCGTGACGCTCGGCTTCGGCGAGATCCTGCCGCAGGTCGCGCGCAACGGCGACAGCCTGTTCGGCTTCAACCTCACGAACGGCCCGAACGGCATCACCCCGCTCGACGCGCCGGGCTTCGGCAACCACCTCTCGAAGTGGACGGGTCACTTCCTGCCGGCGAACTACCTCACGTGCTGCTCGGCCAAGGTGAACGTCGACTTCCTGCACATCCACCACCAGATCGCGTCGTACGACCTCTACTTCTGGACGGCGATCGCGCTGCTGATCTTCACGGTCTTCGTGTCGCTGAGGCTGCAGTACTCGCGCCTCGGCCGCGCGTGGATCGCGATCCGCGAGGACGAGACGGCCGCGGCCGCGATGGGCATCCCGCTGATGCGCACCAAGACGTGGGCGTACGCGTCGGGCGCGTTCTTCGGCGGCATCGCAGGCGCGTACTACGCGGTGTTCAAGAGCGCGACCTTCCCGGGCGACTTCTTCTTCAACATCTCGGTGTTCATCCTCTGCATGGTCATCCTCGGAGGAATGGGGAACATCTGGGGCGTCATCGTCGGCGCCGCGTTCCTCGCGTACCTCAACCAGGAAGGGCTCGCGAACACCGGCGCGTGGCTCAACTCGAACATCCACGTCGGCGGCTGGCGCCCCAACATCAACGTGCCGCTCTACGCAGGCGGTATCTACGGGCTGATCATCCTGATCGTGATGCTGTTCAGGCCTGAAGGGCTCATACCGTCGAGACGCCGGGCCGCGGAGCTGCACGAAGGCGTGCACGACGATCCCCTCTACGACCACGAGATGGCGGGCGCATGAGCGACACCGACGGCAACGTCCTCGTCGCAGAGAACCTGCGCAAGGAGTTCGGCGGCCTGATCGCGGTGAACGACGTCACGTTCGCCGTTCCGCGCGGCCAGGTGATCTCTCTGATCGGCCCGAACGGCGCCGGCAAGACGACGTTCTTCAACATGCTCACCGGCGTCTACAAGCCGACTGCCGGCAGGGTGACGCTGCTCGGTGAGGACGTGACGGGCAAGCCGCCGCATGCGATCACCGCGCGCGGCATCGGACGCACGTTCCAGAACATTCGCCTCTTCCAGAACATGACGGCGATGGAGAACGTGCTCGTCGGCATGCACTCGCGCATGCACGCGAACCTCTTCAACTCCGTGCTGCGCACGCCCGGCGTGAAGCGCGAGGAGAAGCGTGTGCGCGAGCGGGCGATGGAGCTGCTCGAGTTCACCGGTCTCCGCCGTAAGTCGGAGGAAGCTGCTCGGAACCTTCCGTACGGCGAGCAGCGCAAGCTCGAGGTCGCCCGCGCGCTCGCGACCGAGCCGCAACTGCTGCTGCTCGACGAACCCACCGCCGGGATGAACCCGCAGGAATCCGCCGAGTTCACGACGTTCGTCGCGCGGCTCCGCGACGAGGAGAAGCTGACCGTGCTGATGATCGAGCACGACATGCGCGTGGTCATGGGCGTCTCCGACCGCGTGTCGGTGCTCGACTACGGCGAGAAGATCGCCGAAGGCGCGCCGCGCGAGGTGCAGAAGAACGAGCGCGTCATCGAGGCGTACCTCGGGAAGGCCGCCGTCGAGGACATGAAGCGGCAGGGGCTTTCATGAGCACGAACGGGAATGCCGCGGCGCCGGTCCTCGAGGTCGCAGACATCCACACGTACTACGGCGCGATCCAGGCGCTCCAGGGGATCTCGCTCACCGTGAACGAGGGCGAGATCGTCACGCTGCTCGGCGCGAACGGCGCCGGCAAGACGACCACTCTTCGCTCGATCCAGGGCTTGAACCGGCCGCGACAGGGCTCGATCCGGTTTCAGGGCCGCGACATCACGAGCACGCCGGCGCACGAGATCGTGAAGCGCGGCATCGCGCAGTCGCCCGAAGGCCGCCGTCTCTTCCCGCGCATGACCGTCACCGAGAACCTCGAGATG
>DASZBP010000409.1:0-1513 GCA_035943915.1 Gaiellaceae bacterium
GCCGGTCGCGTCCTGAGGTGCGCCCAGACCCAGCCGAGCAGGGCGATGGCCAGGGGAGAGCGCGGCAAACCCGCGCGGCGGACGGGTACGCTCGGCTTTCGTGACAAGCGCTGCAAACTCCGCGGTGGTGCCGGCGAGGAAGACGGACCCGAAGCGAACCAGATCCGTCGCGAGGTAGCGGAAGCCGTCGAGCGGATCGTCAGAGAACCCCGGGTATCGCGCGTGTCCGCGCCCAACGGCGGCGCGGGCGAAGTCTTCGTGCAATAGCGTGGCAGCATCGGCGCGATAGCGGACCTCACCGAGCGCATGGCGCACGCTGAATTCCAGCGAACGGTTCGCTCGTGCGAGCCGCCATGGGCATGGAGTCCGCCGCTGCCGCGATCGACTTCGCCGGCCTGATAGACGAAGCCGTACGGAACAAGAACGGCGAGAGGAGTTCGACGCCGCGTCGGCGCAGCTCAATGGCATCCATGAGTATGAAGCTGTTGCTACCTAACGCCCCCGTTCAGCTGCGGAGGCGCGCGGCTGGAGCTCGGGATGCCGCCGGAGAGCCCCGCGCCTCCGCCAGCTACAACGATTCGTTCGGCGGCTCGGACGCTGCGCCCTCCACGATCCGCCGCGAGGCGATGAGCCAGGCGCACGCGACCAAGGTTAGCGCGATCAAGACCGCTTGCGCGACGCTCCACTGCGTGGGCGTCCATCTCTGCATGCCTTCGGGTAGCCAGACGGACCCGGCCGAGCCGGGGCTGAGGCCGAGGTCACGGCCCCAGTTCCACCCGGCGTGAACCCCGACGGCGGCCGGGACGCTTCGCCAGCGCAGGAACACGAGCCCGAAGAGCACTGAGCCCGCGATGGTACTCGTCAGCGCGACCGCCCAGCTCCAGCCGCTCAGCACGTGGAAGTACGCTGCGACGAGCGCCACGACGACTTGCGCGGGCCACACGCCGTACAGCCGCAGTAGCCCGTCGAAGGCGTAGCCGCGCCAGGCCAGCTCCTCGCAGGTGGCGGTGATCACGCCAAAGAGCAGGCTGCCGAGGGCCACGGCCGGCAACAGCGACGGGTTCACGCGCCAGGTGAAGGGCAGGACCAAACGCAGGAGCAGTGCGCCCGCGCCGAGGAGCAACAGGCCCGCCGCAAGGCCGCACGTGAGGTGCGTCGCGGCGCGGCGTGAGAGGCGGAGCCCCAACTCTGAAGGCGAGCGGCGCTCGCGCCGCAGCAAGGCGGAGGTTGCGAGGAGCAGGGCGGCCGCGACCGGCACCCCCAACCACGGCGCCGCGTTTCCTACCACCGGCACGCGCAGCGTGCCGTACGCGAGCCGTACGAGCGGAACGGCGGCGGCGAGATACGCGGCGCACGGCAGCGCGCGCTGCCACCGTGGCGAGGTGCCGGCCCGCATCGCTCTGGGTGTGTCTCGGCGCATTGTGTAGTAGGGGGAGGAGCTGCGTAGGTCCGCCGAACGCGTATTAACCTGCAAAGCTCTGCTTCAAAAACGCTGCAAGCCCGCAGTATAAGA
>DASZBP010000410.1:0-1784 GCA_035943915.1 Gaiellaceae bacterium
CTCACGGTCGATCGTCTCGCGGTCGATCAGGATCTGCGAGATGCGGTGCAGGTCGTCGATGTGGTCGCGCAGCACCTTCGTCGCGAGGTCGTGTCCCTCCTCGATGATGCGGCGGATCTCGTCGTCGATCTCGCGCGCGACCTCCTCCGAGTAGTCGGGCTCGTTGCCCATGTCGCGACCGAGGAACGGCATGTCGTTGTTGCGGCCGAGCACACGCGGGCCGAGCTTCTCGCTCATGCCGAAGCGCATGACCATCGCCTTCGCTGTCGACGTGACCTTCTCGATGTCGTTCGACGCGCCGGTGGTGATCTCGTTGAACACGATCTCTTCCGCCGCACGGCCGCCCATCGTCATCGCAATCTGCTCGAGCAGCGCCTTGCGCGTCGTGAGGTAACGATCCTCGCCCGGCAGCGAGATCGTCAGGCCGAGCGCCTGCCCGCGCGAGACGATCGTGATCTTGTGAATCGGATCGGTGTGCTCGAGGAAGTGCCCGACGAGCGCGTGGCCCATCTCGTGGTACGCCGTGATCCGCTGCTCCTTCTCGGACAGCAGCCGCGCCTTCTTCTCGGGGCCGGCGATCACGCGCATGATCCCTTCCTCGAGCTCGTCCTGCTCGATGACCTTCTTGCCTCGGCGCGCTGCGAGCAGGGCTGCCTCGTTGATCAGGTTGCGCAGGTCGGCGCCGGTGAAGCCGGGCGTGCCCGCTGCAAGCGAGTCGAGGTCGATCACGGACGCGAGCGGCTTGCCCTTCGAGTGCACCTCGAGGATCTTGCGACGGCCGTTCCGGTCGGGGCGGTCGACGCTGATCTGGCGATCGAAGCGACCCGGGCGCAGCAACGCGGGATCGAGGATGTCGGGCCGGTTCGTCGCGGCGATCAAGATGATGTTGTCCTTCATCTCGAAGCCGTCCATCTCGACGAGCAGCTGGTTCAGTGTCTGCTCGCGCTCGTCGTGCCCGCCGCCGAGGCCCGCGCCGCGATGACGGCCGACCGCGTCGATCTCGTCCATGAAGATGATGCACGGCGACGCCTGCTTCGCCTGCTCGAACAGGTCGCGCACGCGCGATGCACCGACGCCGACGAACATCTCGACGAAGTCGGAGCCGGAGATCGAGAAGAACGGCACGCCCGCCTCGCCGGCGACGGCGCGCGCGAGCAGCGTCTTACCGGTGCCCGGAGGCCCGTAGAGCAGCACGCCCTTCGGGATCGACGCGCCGAGCGCCTGGAACTTCTTCGGGTTCTCGAGGAACTCCTTGATCTCTTGAAGCTCTTCGACCGCTTCGTCGACGCCGGCGACGTCCTTGAAGCCCATCTTGGGCGTGTCGGGGGCCATCCGCTTCGCGCGCGACTTGCCGAAGCTCATCACCTTCGAGCCGCCGCCCTGCACCTGGTTCATCAGGAAGATCCAGAAGCCGATCAGCAGCAGGAACGGCAGGAACGACCCGATCAGCGCTGTCCACGAGAAGCCGCCGGTGCCCTTCGAGTCGAAGTTGACGTGCTGCTGCTGAAGGATCGTCTGGAACGCGACCTGCGACTGGTCGCTCGGGTAGTGGACGGTGACCTTCTTGCCGTCCAGCTCCGTCGCGGTGATCGACCGCTTCGCCGGGTTGAAGACCACGTCCGAGAACTGCGTAGTCTGCTGCTGCACCGCCGCGATCAGCTGCGAGTACGTCTTGATGCTCGGGTCTGCGTTGTTCTTCTTCGGGATCAGGGTCTGGCTCGCAAGCCAGACCAGCAGGACGATCACGAGAAGCGGGAAGAACGCGCTGCGGAAGAAACGATTCA